>NZ_JBMKHA010000017.1:0-125510 GCF_049238365.1 Enterobacter cloacae complex sp. IR53030 | reverse complement strand
TCCCTCTGGGATGCGCTCCGGATGAATATGATGATCTCATATCAGGAACTTGTTCGCACCTTCCTTAGAATGAAACCATAAACCAAGTCAATACACAATGGTCATCTGGTTAAGGATGACTTAAGTATAATTAAACTGTTATCGACTTTGCGTATACTTACGTTAATAATCTGTTATTCCCATTCATTCACGGCCAGAGAGAAAGAATGCCTATGTGAATGGTAAATCAATGATATTAAATACTTTAAAAAGAAAACATCCACGACGAAAAATACATATTTCAAAATACCTGCTAAATGTACTTATTTCTGCAAATGCTTTTTGAGTCCAATTTTAGACAATTCATATAGCCTGAAAAGCAAAATCCAGCACAATAAGCTAAAGCCTATAACCTGTCTGTTCAGTCTGTCGGAACCGTTTTTACCGTCAGGGGTTGACATCAACAGCCGTATCCAGTACCACTAAAAGTATATTGAATTTAACGGAGCACGATTCATGACACGCACCCATCGTTTCACCGGTCTACTACTACTAAACGCATCTTCTGTGCGCGGTAGACTGGCGGGCGAAATTCAGCGTTGAATCGTCACCAGTAAGACTAAAAACCCGCGCCACTGCGCGGGTTTTTTTATGCTCGTAGCAAGGCGCCCTAAGACTGACAAGGACCTAACCCATGAGCCAGCAAGTCATTATTTTCGATACTACTTTACGTGACGGTGAACAGGCATTACAGGCAAGCCTGAGTGTAAAAGAGAAACTGCAGATTGCGCTGGCTCTCGAGCGAATGGGCATCGACGTCATGGAGGTGGGGTTCCCGGTCTCTTCTCCGGGTGATTTCGAATCCGTACAGACCATTGCGCGCACCATTAAAAATAGCCGCGTCTGTGGCCTGGCACGCTGTGTAGAGAAAGACATCGACGTTGCGGCCGAGTCGCTGAAAGTGGCCGAAGCCTTCCGTATTCACACCTTCATTGCTACCTCGCCAATGCATATCGCAACCAAATTGCGCAGCACGCTGGATGAGGTGATTGAACGCGCGGTGTATATGGTTAAGCGCGCACGTAACTATACCGATGACGTTGAATTCTCTTGCGAAGACGCGGGCCGTACGCCAATCGAAGACCTGGCGCGCGTTGTGGAAGCCGCCATCAACGCGGGCGCGAAAACCATCAACATCCCGGACACCGTCGGCTACACCATGCCGTTTGAGTTCTCTAACATCATCACCGGCCTGTATGACCGCGTACCGAATATTGATAAAGCAATTATCTCCGTCCACACCCACGATGATTTAGGGCTGGCGGTGGGCAATGCCATCGCCGCTGTCCACGCCGGTGCGCGCCAGGTAGAAGGCGCGATGAACGGTATCGGTGAACGCGCGGGCAACTGTTCGCTGGAAGAAGTGATCATGGCGATCAAAGTGCGCAAAGACATCATGAACGTGCACACCCGCATCAATCACAACGAAATCTGGCGCACCAGCCAGACCGTCAGCCAGATTTGCAACATGCCGATCCCGGCCAACAAAGCGATTGTCGGCACGGGCGCGTTCGCGCATTCCTCTGGTATCCACCAGGACGGCGTACTGAAAAACCGCGAAAACTACGAAATCATGACCCCGGAATCTATCGGTCTGAACCAGGTGCAGTTGAACCTGACCTCCCGTTCCGGCCGCGCCGCGGTGAAACACCGTATGGAAGAGATGGGTTATCAGGACAGCGATTACAACATGGATCAGCTGTACGACGCATTCCTGAAGCTGGCCGACAAAAAAGGTCAGGTGTTCGACTATGACCTGGAAGCGCTGGCCTTTATTAACAAACAGCAGGAAGAGCCAGAGCACTTCCGTCTGGATTACTTCAACGTGCAGTCCGGCTCCAGCGACATCGCCACCGCCTCGGTCAAACTGGCCTGTGGTGACGAGATTAAAGCCGAAGCGGCAAACGGTAACGGCCCTGTCGACGCCATCTATCAGGCAATCAACCGCGTCACCGAGTACGACGTTGAGCTGGTGAAATATGACCTGACGGCGAAAGGGCATGGTAAAGACGCTTTAGGCCAGGTGGATATCGTCGTCAATTACAACGGTCGCCGTTTCCACGGAGTGGGTCTGGCGACGGATATTGTCGAATCCTCCGCGAAAGCAATGGTGCATGTCCTGAACAACATCTGGCGCGCCGCTGAAGTCGAAAAAGAGTTGCAACGCAAGGCTCAGAATAAAGAGAACAACAAGGAAACCGTGTAATGTCGAAGAATTACCATATTGCTGTGTTGCCGGGTGATGGTATTGGCCCGGAAGTGATGGCACAGGCGCTGAAAGTACTGGAAGCCGTTCGCTCGCGTTTTGCGATGAAAATCACCACCAGCCATTACGACGTGGGCGGTATTGCCATTGATAACCACGGTACGCCGCTGCCAAAAGCCACCGTTGAAGGCTGCGAAAATGCCGACGCCGTGCTGTTTGGCTCCGTCGGTGGCCCAAAATGGGAACACCTGCCGCCGGCTGAGCAGCCAGAGCGCGGCGCGCTGCTGCCGCTGCGTAAACACTTTAAGCTGTTCAGCAACCTGCGTCCGGCGAAGCTCTATCAGGGGCTGGAAGAATTCTGCCCGCTGCGCGCGGATATCGCGGCCAACGGTTTCGACATTCTCTGCGTGCGCGAGCTGACCGGCGGAATTTACTTCGGTCAGCCAAAGGGCCGCGAAGGCAGCGGCCAGCATGAAAAAGCATTCGATACCGAGGTATATCACCGTTTCGAAATTGAACGTATTGCCCATATCGCCTTTGAGTCGGCGAGTAAACGCCGTCATAAAGTGACCTCCATTGATAAAGCGAACGTGCTGCAGTCGTCCATTTTGTGGCGTGAGATCGTCAGCGAAGTCGCGAAGCAGTATCCGGACGTTGAGCTGTCGCATATGTACATTGATAACGCGACCATGCAGCTGATTAAGGATCCCTCCCAGTTTGACGTGCTGCTCTGCTCTAACCTGTTCGGCGATATCCTGTCTGACGAGTGCGCGATGATCACCGGCTCCATGGGGATGTTGCCATCCGCCAGCCTGAATGAAGAAGGCTTCGGGCTGTACGAACCTGCCGGGGGCTCCGCACCGGATATCGCAGGCAAAAACATCGCCAACCCGATTGCACAGATCCTCTCCCTGGCTCTGCTGCTGCGCTACAGCCTTGATGCAGGTGATGCAGCAACCGCAATTGAAAACGCCATTAACCGGGCGTTAGAAGAAGGCGTCCGTACCGGTGATTTAGCACGCGGCACGGCAGCAGTCAGTACTGATGAAATGGGCGACATCATTGCCCGCTATGTCGCTGAAGGGGTGTAATCATGGCCAAAACCTTATATGAAAAGTTGTTTGATGCACACGTTGTCTACGAAGCACCAAACGAAACCCCACTGCTGTATATCGACCGTCATCTGGTACACGAAGTGACCTCCCCGCAGGCATTTGACGGCCTGCGTGCGCACAAGCGTCCCGTGCGTCAGCCGGGAAAAACCTTCGCGACGATGGATCATAACGTTTCCACTCAGACCAAAGACATCAATGCGTCGGGTGAGATGGCACGTATCCAGATGCAGGAACTGATCAAGAACTGCAACGAATTTGGCGTGGAGTTGTACGATCTGAACCACCCTTATCAGGGCATCGTCCACGTGATGGGGCCGGAGCAAGGGATTACCCTGCCGGGCATGACCATCGTCTGCGGTGACTCTCATACCGCAACGCACGGCGCGTTTGGCGCGCTGGCGTTTGGTATCGGTACGTCTGAAGTGGAACACGTTCTGGCGACGCAGACCCTGAAACAGGGCCGCGCCAAAACCATGAAGATTGAAGTGAAAGGTAAAGCCGCACCGGGGATCACGGCGAAAGACATCGTGCTGGCTATCATCGGCAAAACCGGCAGCGCAGGCGGTACCGGTCACGTAGTGGAATTTTGCGGCGACGCTATTCAGGCGCTGAGCATGGAAGGTCGTATGACCCTGTGCAATATGGCCATTGAGATGGGCGCCAAAGCAGGCCTGGTGGCACCAGACGAAACGACCTTCAACTATGTGAAAGGTCGTCTGCACGCGCCAAAAGGCCAGGATTTTGACGATGCGGTCGCGTACTGGAAAACCCTGAAAACTGACGACGGGGCAACCTTTGACACCGTTGTCACGCTGCAGGCAGAAGAGATTGCGCCTCAGGTGACCTGGGGCACCAACCCGGGTCAGGTGATTTCCGTTAACGACAGCATTCCTGACCCGGCCTCCTTTGCCGATCCGGTCGAGCGTGCCAGTGCGGAGAAAGCGCTGGCCTATATGGGACTGAAGCCCGGTGTGCCGTTGACCGACGTGACCATTGATAAAGTCTTCATTGGATCCTGTACCAACTCCCGTATCGAAGATTTACGTGCTGCTGCAGAGATTGCTAAAGGCCGCAAAGTTGCGCCGGGCGTGCAGGCGCTGGTGGTTCCCGGTTCCGGTCCGGTGAAGGCTCAGGCAGAAGCGGAAGGGCTGGATAAGATCTTTATCGAAGCAGGTTTTGAGTGGCGTTTGCCGGGATGCTCCATGTGTCTGGCCATGAACAACGACTGTCTGAATCCAGGCGAACGTTGTGCTTCCACCAGCAACCGTAACTTTGAAGGCCGTCAGGGCCGCGGTGGGCGTACCCATCTGGTCAGCCCGGCAATGGCCGCCGCTGCAGCCGTTACCGGCCATTTCGCCGACATTCGCAGCCTGAAATAAGGAGACAATCATGGCAGAGAAATTTACCCAACACACAGGCCGGGTTGTCCCCCTGGATGCCGCTAACGTCGATACTGACGCCATCATTCCTAAGCAGTTTTTGCAGAAAGTGACCCGCACCGGTTTTGGTGCACACCTGTTCAACGACTGGCGTTTCCTGGATGACAAAGGCGAAGTGCCTAATCCAGAATTTGTTCTGAACTTCCCGGAATACACCGGCGCGTCCATTCTGCTGGCGCGGGAAAACTTTGGCTGCGGTTCTTCGCGTGAACATGCTCCCTGGGCGCTCACCGATTACGGCTTTAAGGTGGTTATCGCCCCGAGCTTCGCGGATATCTTCTACGGTAACAGCTTCAACAACCAGTTGCTGCCGGTGACGCTGAGTGACGAACAGGTTGATGAGCTGTTTGCGCTGGTTAAGGCGAATCCGGGCATGGCGTTTGAAGTGGATCTGGAAGCGGAAGTGGTTAAAGCGGGTGAGAAGACCTACAGCTTCAGCATTGATGCATTCCGCCGTCACTGCATGCTGAACGGTCTGGACAGTATTGGTCTGACGCTCCAGCACGAAGACGCCATCTCAGCGTACGAGAAAAAACAGCCTGCGTTTATGGGCTAAAGGCAATGGCCCGCGAAAAGCGGGCCATTGATAAGGGTGCGTTGAGGCTCAACCACTCTGGAGAGGCGGGGAAACCTTCCCCGCCAATACCGCTAACGTTTTGCTTCTTAAGCCAACACTGCTGCCAGCTCTGTTTTCTCCTGTCTGAAATGCAATTCACATAGCGAATCACGCACCATCCAGGTGAAGATCAACAGCGTCGTACAGATCAGAAACAAACCTAACAGCAGAGTACGTTTTGGCATTCCAGCCTCCTTATTGCTTTTCGGCAATGAAGAGACTAACCTCGCAATGTGGGTTGTGAAGTTGGTCTCCCCATCAGTTTTATTGATGTGGGACTCTCCACTGTTTGCCTCTTGCGAAAGCCTGAGGCAAACAGCCTCAAGCACCCGCCACGCACTCTATGCGCCTTCCCTTCATCTGTCAGAAATTCGTTTCATTTCGTGAAGCCGCCTTCCAGAATCAAACATCCTTAACCCGGCATGTCAGCCCAAGCGTGATGACCGAAATCGCGGCAATCATCCAGTAAACCGAGGCATGTCCGTAGCTCTGCGCCAGCGCTCCCTGAATCACCCCCGCCAGAATGACGCCTGTCGAAATGCTGTTGGTGAAAAGCGTGGTCGCCGAGCCAGCGCGTCCCGGCATTAAGTCCTGGAACCAGAGCATGCCGATCCCGGCCACGATCCCGATGAATATGGCATTGAACAGCTGCAGCGCCAGCAGTGCTTCGCGCGAATGGAAAAAGATCAGCCCAAGATAGAACAACACCCCGGCGGCAACCGCAACCACCATCATTTTGCGTTTACCGAAGCGCTTTACGTAATACCCTGCAAGAATCATCGCCGGAATCTCCAGCCCGGCAGCCGTTCCCATTAAGATCCCGGCGAGCTTGTCCGGCAGACCGAGATCGCTGCTGATCCACAGTGGCATATCAATGATGTACATGGTATTGCAGGTCCACATCAGCGTGGAGGCGATAAACAGCATACGGACGTTTTTGTCCTGCCAGCCGCTTACTTGCGTAATCGGCTTATCCGTCGTCTGTTCGACGCGCGCCACAGACGGTAGCACGAAGGCAATCAGCGCCAGGCTGATGGCAAAAATGGCCGCGGCAATGGCGAACATGGCGGTAAAACCGTAGTTCAACGCCAGCATGAAGGCCAGCGGCGGGCCGATGACCCATGCAAGTGAAAGCTGAGCACGCATCACCGAGCTGAACATCACCACTTCCCGCGCGGAGTTATCCGCGTATTCTCGGGCCAGGGCGAAAAGCTGCGGCATGGCGGTATTCGCCAGCGACGCCAGCAGGACGCCGCAGGTAATGAGCGTCAGGTAATGGCGATTGAACGCAAAGAGTAGCGCGTTGCCCACGGCCATGGCGCAGCAAAAGAGGATCAGCTTGCGGCGATCGCCCTGGCTGTCCGATCGTTTCGCCAGCGCGAGGCTGACCAGGATCCCGGCAATGGCGTTAACGGTGTAAAACAGGCCGACCCAAAACGGCTGCGCCCCCACCTCGCGGCTGAGGAACAGGCTCAACGTCGGCGCCTGCAACGCCCCCGCCACGCCCATCATAAAGGCTACCAGCATAAAAGCGGCATATACGCCATTCAGGCGGCGCCCCATCGTCATCAACCACAGCATACGCAAGTCCTTGTGAAAGCGAATCGAAATTGGGTGAAAGAATAAACGAAAAAAGCCAGCAAAAACATTTTGCTGGCGGGTGATAAACACCAATACTCAGTCACACATGATCGAGGCGAGTTAGCGGGAAGAGGTCGGTTTCGTAACGTCCCACTGCATCAGTTCTTCTAACATTTTCAGCCGCTGCTCTGCACACCGGCGGGCCAGCCAGGACGCTCCTTTTGTCGCTGAAAAGTACTGCTGATAAAACTGACGTGCGGTAGACCTCTTCATAATTTACCTCCTCACTTCATCGGGGAGAATTATTGGCCTAATATAGGGATAAATAAATTGCTGGTTTTTTGTCAGGAGTTCCCCTTTTATGCCTTCTGGTCGTCTGCAACAACAATTTATCCGCCTCTGGCAGTGCTGCGAGGGGCAATCGCAGGAGACCACGCTCAACGAGCTGGCTGACCTGCTCAACTGTTCGCGCCGTCATATGCGCACGCTGCTTAACACCATGCAGCAGCAGGGCTGGTTAAGCTGGGAAGCGGAGGCAGGACGCGGGAAGCGCTCACGTTTGACCTTTCTCTATACCGGTCTGGCGTTGCAGCAGCAGCGCGCGGAGGATCTGCTGGAGCAGGATCGCATCGACCAGCTGGTGCAGTTGGTGGGCGACAAAGCCGCCGTGCGCCAGATGCTGGTCTCACATCTTGGACGTAGCTTTCGTCAGGGCCGCCACATTCTGCGGGTGCTCTACTACCGTCCGATGAAAAATCTGTTACCCGGCACGGCGTTACGGCGTTCTGAAACCCACATGGCCCGGCAGATTTTCAGCGGCCTGACGCGGATAAATGAGGAAAATGGGGAACTGGAAGCGGATATCGCGCATCACTGGCAGCAACTTTCCCCGTGCCACTGGCGCTTCTTCTTACGCCCCGGCATCCACTTTCACCACGGTCGCGAACTGGACATGCGCGACGTCATCGCCTCTCTGGAACGTGCCCGCAAGCTACCGCTTTATTCACACATTTCCCGCGTCCATTCCCCGACGGCATGGACGCTGGATATTGAGCTGTCGCAGCAGGACAAATGGCTTCCCTGGCTGCTGGGCTATGTGCCGTCGATGATTTTGCCCGCCGAGTGGGAGTCGCTGAACAATTTCGCCAGCCTGCCGATTGGCACCGGCCCCTACTCCGTGTCCCGCAATAACAACAACCAGCTGAAAATTCGCGCGTTTGATGACTACTTTGGCTATCGGGCACTGATCGACGAAGTGAACGTCTGGGTATTACCGGATCTTAATGAAGATCTCAGCTGCGGGCTGACGCTGGAAGGCCCCACCACGGGAGAAAAAGCGGTGGAGAGTCGTCTGGAGGAGGGATGCTACTACCTGCTGTTTGATAGCCGCACCCACCGCGGGGAAAACCAGGCCGTTCGTCAGTGGGTCAGCCACGTGCTGTCCCCCTCCAATCTGATCTACCATGCGGAAGAGCAGTACCAGACATACTGGTTTCCGGCGTACGGCCTGCTTCCGCGCTGGCACCACGCCCGCCCGGCACACTGCGACAGACCTGCCGGGCTGGAGTCCATCACCCTGACCTACTACCGCGAGCACGTGGAGCATCGTTTTATCGCCGGGATCATGGCCAGGCTGCTGGCAGCCGAAGGCGTGACGCTGGAGATCAGAGAAGTGGACTATGACGAATGGCACCGGGGGGAGATCGTCAGTGATATCTGGCTAAACAGCGCCAACTTCACCCTGCCGCTCGATTTCTCGCTCTTTTCTCATCTGTATGAGATCCCGCTGATCCAGCACTGTATCAACCGTGACTGGCAGCAGGACGCTGCCCAGTGGCGCGCTGGCGACATGAATCTTGCCGTGTGGTGCCAGCAATTGCTGGCTGAACAGGCGATTGTACCTCTGATACACCACTGGCTGATGATCCAGGGTCAACGCAGTATGCGCGGTCTGCGGATGAACACCCTGGGCTGGTTTGATTTCAAATCAGCCTGGTTTGCGCCGCCGGAGCCATAACGCTTTCGTAATATTCACCAAATCATTACAATAGCGCCGTTCTCAACGGGGTGCTGCATCACAGATGTGCGCTGAGATAATACCCGTCGAACCTGATCCGGATAACGCCGGCGAAGGGATTTGAGGCTGTCTCTCAAAATCCTTTGCCACTCAACCCTGAGGTGCAAAGTGTTAAAAAAAGTTCTTCCTCTGCTGGCACTGTTTGCGCTGCCTGCGTTCGCGAAGCCCGTCCTGACGGTCTATACCTACGACTCGTTCTCTGCCGACTGGGGCCCTGGCCCGGTAGTCAAAAAAGCCTTTGAAGCTGACTGTAATTGCGAGCTGAAATTCGTGGCGCTGGAAGATGGCGTGTCGCTGCTTAACCGTCTGCGTATGGAAGGGAAAAACAGCAAAGCCGACGTGGTGCTCGGGCTGGATAACAACCTGCTGGAAGCTGCCACGCAAACCAAACTGTTTGCCAAAAGCGGCGTAGCGGCAGAGGCCGTCAACGTGCCGGGCGGCTGGAACAACGACACCTTTGTGCCGTTCGACTACGGCTACTTTGCTTTCGTCTATGACAAAAACAAGCTGAAAAATCCGCCAAAGAGCCTGAAGGAGCTGGTGGAGAGCGACCAGAAATGGCGCGTGATTTATGAAGATCCGCGTACCAGCACGCCAGGCCTGGGACTGCTGCTGTGGATGCAGAAGGTCTACGGGGAGAACGCGCCGCAAGCGTGGCAGAAGCTGGCCGCCAAAACCGTCACTGTGACCAAAGGCTGGAGTGAAGCGTATGGTCTGTTCCTGAAAGGCGAAAGCGATCTGGTGCTCAGCTACACCACCTCGCCGGCTTACCACATTATCGCCGAGAAGAAAGACAACTACGCCGCCGCGAATTTTGCCGAAGGGCATTATATGCAGGTGGAGGTTGCCGCGCGTACCGCTGCCAGCAAACAGCCGGAACTCGCCGAGAAGTTCCTGAAATTTATGGTTTCTCCGGCGTTCCAGAATGCCATTCCCGCGGGCAACTGGATGTACCCCGTCACCCACGTTGCACTGCCGGCCGGTTTCGACCAGTTAACCAAACCACAAACGTCGCTGGAGTTTACGCCGCAGCAGGTGGCCGCGCAGCGAGCAGCATGGGTAAGTGAATGGCAACGCGCCGTCAGCCGTTAATTCCCGGCTGGTTACTTCCCGGACTGCTCGCCGCCATGCTGATGGTGGTAGTCAGTCTGGGAGCATTCCTTGCGTTGTGGTTTAACGCGCCGGAGAGCGATCTGCTCGCGCTCTGGCGCGATAGCTATCTCTGGCACGTCATTCGTTTCTCCTTCTGGCAGGCGTTTCTTTCTGCCCTGCTGTCAGCGCTCCCGGCTATTTTTCTTGCGCGGGCTCTGTATCGTCGGCGTTTCCCCGGAAGAGTAGTCCTGCTGCGCCTGTGCGCCATGACGCTGATCCTGCCCGTGCTGGTCGCGGTATTTGGTATCCTGAGTGTTTACGGTCGACAGGGCTGGCTGGCGTTGCTGTTTGCCCGGTTTGGCCTGGAATGGACCTTCTCGCCATACGGCCTGCAGGGCATTCTGCTGGCGCACGTGTTTTTCAATATGCCGATGGCAACGCGCCTCTTTTTGCAGGCACTGGAGAATATTCCCGGCGAACAACGCCAGATTGCCGCTCAGCTTGGCATGCGTGGATGGTCGTTTTTCCGCTTTGTCGAATGGCCTTGGTTAAGACGTCAGATTGCCCCGGTTGCCGCGCTGATCTTTATGCTCTGCTTCGCCAGCTTCGCCACCGTGCTTTCTCTCGGCGGCGGGCCACAGGCGACCACCATTGAGCTGGCGATTTATCAGGCCTTAAGTTACGACTACGATCCGGGCCGCGCCGCGCTTCTGGCGATCGTGCAGATGGCGTGCTGTCTGGTGCTGGTGCTGCTGAGCCAGCGCCTGAGCAAAGCGATTCCCCCGGGCAGCAATAGCCTCTCGGGCTGGCGCGATCCGCAGGATAGCCTGCACAGCCGCGTCTCCGATTTTATCCTGATCGTGCTGGCACTCCTGCTTCTGTTGCCACCGCTGCTGGCCGTTATCGTTGATGGCCTGAACAGGAATGTGGTGTCAGTACTGCAACAGCCCGTGCTGTGGCAAGCGACGTGGACCTCGGTACGCATTGCGCTGGCAGCCGGAGCGCTATGTGTGATCCTGACCATGATGTTGCTCTGGAGCAGCCGCGAGCTCTACGCGCGTCATGCCCGTAATGCCGGACAAGCGCTGGAGCTAACGGGCATGCTGATCCTGGCGATGCCGGGCATTGTGCTGGCGACCGGTTTCTTTCTGCTGTTCAACACCACCGTCGGCCTGCCGGAAAGCGCCGACGGCATCGTCATTTTTACCAATGCCTTAATGGCAATCCCCTACGCGCTGAAAGTACTGGAAAATCCTATGCGGGATGTCAACAGCCGCTACAGCATCCTGTGTCAGTCCCTTGGGATAACCGGCTGGCGGCGGTTAAAGGTGGTGGAACTTCGCGCCCTGAAACGCCCCCTCGCCCAGGCACTGGCCTTCGCCTGCGTACTCTCCATCGGGGATTTTGGCGTGGTGGCCCTTTTCGGCAATGACGATTTCCGCACGCTGCCGTTCTGGCTTTATCAGCAGATTGGCTCCTACCGCAGCCAGGACGGGGCCGTCACGGCGCTACTGCTGCTCCTGCTGTGCTTTGGACTCTTTACCGTTATCGAAAAACTTCCGGGGCGTGATGTTAAAACTGACTGATGTAACCTGGCTTTACCAGCATCTGCCGATGCGCTTCACGCTCTCCGTGCGTCAGGGAGAGATTATTGCGGTGCTTGGCCCAAGCGGTGCGGGAAAAAGCACGCTGCTCAATTTGGTTGCGGGGTTTCTGCAGCCGGCAAGCGGATCGATAATCATTGAAAATCGGGACCATACCTATACGCCGCCTGCAAAACGTCCTGTCTCCATGCTGTTTCAGGAAAACAACCTGTTTACCCACCTGACGGTGCGGCAAAACATCGCGCTGGGGATGCATCCGGGACTCAAGCTGAACGCCCCCCAGCGCCAGAAGCTAGAGGTCATTGCCGCCCAGATGGGGATCGCGGAATTTCTCGACAGGCTGCCCGGCGAGCTTTCCGGCGGCCAGCGTCAGCGCGTGGCGCTTGCCCGTTGTCTGGTCCGCGAACAGCCGATACTGCTGCTGGATGAACCGTTCTCTGCGCTCGACCCGGCGCTGCGCCAGGAGATGCTGACGCTTGTGCAGGACGTCTGTCAGCGCCAGCAGCTGACGATGCTGATGGTTTCGCACAGCATCGAAGATGCCGCACGGATTGCCCCCAGATCGGTGGTCATTGCCGAAGGACGAATTGTGTGGGATGGGATGACAGAAGAACTTCTGAAGGGTAATGCTACCGCGTCGTCGCTGCTGGGCATCAGCGCAGTCTGATGCCATCACTCTGGCCCTCTCCCACAGGGAGAGGGAAACCCATTAACGGCTCACCACCTTCAACAGGATTTCACCGTACACCGGCATCAGAGGATGGCGAATCAGTGCGACCAGCGCCACCACCGCAACGCCCAGCATCAGGGGGGCCAGCCACAAAAGACGAGTGCGCGGAAGATAGCGTGTCAGGCGATCGACACTGGCTTTCGCACTGCGCCATAACCGCCAGCACAGCCACGCAGCCAGCCACAGCAGCACCGCCGTTGCCAGCAACAGCCACTTAAACTCACCGCTTTGCATGCCGTCAGGAATATCGATGGCCGCACCGGCCAGGATCCCCGGCAGGAAGTAGAACGGCGGCCAGAAGACGCAGCCGATGATGTTCGGCACCACAAACTTTGCAACGGGCAGATCCAGCATTCCGGCAACCATCGGCACCAGAGGACGCGTGGGTCCCACAAAGCGGCCGACGAGAATAGTAAACATGCTGTGCTGATGCAGCGCATGCTCGGTTTTATCCAGCAGCGCTTTGTTCTTTTTCATGAACGACCAGCGGTGCAGCGGCTTCTTAAAGCGCCAGCCCAGCCAGAAGGATATCCAGTCGCCCAGCAGGCAGCCGATTATCCCGGCCAGCCACGCCTGCCAGAAATTGACCTCACCGCTGCCAATCAGCGCGCCAAGACCCGCCATCATCACGGTGCCGGGCAGGATTAACCCCACGAGCGCCAGCGACTCCAGAAAGGCCACCAGCGCCACGGCGATGAGCGAATACATAACGGACTGGGTAATAAAGTGTTCCAGCAATGCCTGCATAACTATTCCGGTCAGAAAACGAATCAGCGATTCTGCTTAGCGCCCCGCACTGCGTCAAGGCAACAATTGTCTGAATAGTTTACAGGTAGCTTTCTGCGTTCACCTGTTTGTTTATCTTTTTTTACCGTTTATTCACATCCCGCGCGGAATTCACTCGGGCTGGCACCGGTGCATTTTTTAAAGACGCGCGAAAAATAGAGCTGATCTTCAAAGCCAACGTTACGCCCCACAGTGGCAATCGGCATCCGGGTGGTGCTGAGCAACAGTTTCGCCTGGCTGATACGCTGATCCTCACGCCAGCTCAGGACGCTGACGCCAAGCTGCTGGCGAAACAGATGTGACAGCCGTGACGGCGACAGACACACATGCTGGGCGACGCTGGCAATATCGAACTGGCTGTCGGCGAGATGGTCGCTGATGTACTGGCAGGCGTCGCGCACGCGGTTATCCAGCGGAGGATTAAGCGACTCGTTAATGGCCTCCATCCGTCGCAGCAGCAGTTGTTCAAGCAGGTTTATCGCCAGCAGTTCAGCGTAGCGACCACCAGCCTGCCCCGCGTCAATAATCTGCGCGAACAGCTCACGGAACTGCGCCAGATGCACTTCATCCGGGCGATAAAAACCGGTGTGCGCAAAAATAGCAGGCCAGGTAAGCCACTCCTGCCAGTAGGCGCGCGGACGGAAATAGACCCACTGGTGATACCACTCTTTGGCATCCGGATGACGGCCATAGTGGTGGATCTCCCCCGGCGGGAACAGCAGGATATCGCCGGGGCGGCAGACGAACTGCTGGTCGCCATTCTTGATGATCCCCTCTCCGCGCACGGTCAGGTTGAGGATATACCCTTTCATCCCGAGCGGTCGGTCGACGTAAAAATCGAGATATCCCTCAGCCTCGATAGGGGTCAGCCCTGCCACAAGGTGCGCGTTAAACGAGTATCCCGGCAACAAGGGATCGTTTTGCGTTTCGGCCATAGATTCAGTTCTCCCAACGGTCCTGAAGGAAACCAATTGTCCATATCACTAAAAGCAGGTCAAAAATGGTCTGCGAAAAGATCCAGAAAGCATCACGCCTCTTTTACGTCCGCCATGTTTCAGCCTTTCCCCCTGATTTCTCCGCCAGAGGAGGCAGATAAGCAGTAACAAAAGTGTCTATAAGTGCGGCAGAAATGTCCACATTGAATATTTGCACGGCGTCACACTTTCCGCTGTAACAGCAATTTAATCCATAAGATTAGCGGATCCTGCCTGACGATTTTTGTCCCCAGTCTCTAATGTTCTTCCATACCTGTTTTTCGGATGGAGCAACACCATGGCAATTGCAATTGGCCTCGATTTTGGCAGCGACTCGGTTCGCGCGCTGGCAGTGGACTGTACGACTGGCCAGGAGATAGCAACCAGCGTTGAGTGGTACCCGCGCTGGCAAGAGGGGCGCTACTGTGATGCGCCAAATAACCAGTTCCGTCACCACCCGCGTGACTATATCGAGTCGATGGAAGCGGCAGTTAAAACCGTTCTGGCGGAACTGACGGATGCCCAGCGGGCCGATGTCGTTGGGATTGGCGTCGACAGCACCGGCTCAACGCCTGCCCCGGTGGATGCCGAAGGCCGCGTACTGGCGCTGCGCCCGGAATTCGCCGACAACCCGAACGCCATGTTCGTGCTGTGGAAAGACCATACCGCCGTGGAAGAGGCCGAAGCCATCACCCGTCTTTGCCATCAGCCGGGCAAAACAGACTACTCACGCTATATCGGCGGAATTTACTCCAGCGAATGGTTCTGGGCCAAAATCCTGCATGTCACCCGTGCCGATGCGACCATCGCGCAGGCTGCGGCATCGTGGATTGAGCTGTGTGACTGGGTTCCCGCCCTGCTCTCCGGCACCACCCGTCCGCAGGATATTCGCCGCGGACGCTGCAGCGCCGGGCATAAATCCCTGTGGCATGAAAGCTGGGGCGGTCTGCCTCCGGCAGCCTTCTTCGATGAACTCGATCCAATTATCAATAAAAACCTGACCTACCCGCTGTTTACCGACACCTTCACCGCCGATATTCCGGTGGGCACGCTCTGCGAAGAGTGGGCAAAACGCCTCGGCCTGCCGCAGAACGTGGCGATTTCCGGGGGCGCGTTTGACTGCCATATGGGTGCCGTGGGGGCGGGCGCACAACCTAACACGCTGGTGAAAGTTATCGGCACCTCCACCTGCGACATTCTGACGGCGGATAAAGCCACCGTTGGCGATCGCGCGGTAAAAGGCATTTGCGGCCAGGTTGACGGCAGCGTGGTGCCGGACTTCATCGGTCTCGAAGCGGGTCAATCCGCCTTCGGCGATATCTACGCCTGGTTTGGCCGCGTGCTGGGCTGGCCGCTGGATCAGCTCGCGGCTGCGCATCCTGAACTGAAAAGCCAGATCGCCGACAGTAAAAAACAGCTTCTGCCACAGCTCACGGAAGCCTGGGCGAAAAATCCGTCTCTCGATCACCTGCCGGTGGTGCTGGACTGGTTTAACGGCCGCCGCACGCCGTTTGCCAACCAGCGACTGAAAGGGGTGATTACCGATCTCAACCTGGCGACCGACGCCCCTGCGCTGTTCGGTGGCCTGATTGCCGCCACTGCCTTCGGCGCGCGCGCCATTATGGAGTGCTTCACCGAACAGGGTATCGACGTGAATAACGTGATGGCACTGGGCGGCATCGCCCGTAAAAATCCGGTCATTATGCAGGCCTGCTGCGACGTGCTGAACCGTCCGCTGCAGATTGTCGCGTCCGATCAATGCTGCGCGCTGGGCGCGGCGATTTTCGCCGCCGTGGCAGCCGGTGTCCACGCGGATATCCCCACCGCGCAGCAGCATATGGCGAGCGCCGTCGAAAACACACTCGAGCCGCGTGCCCAGCAGGCACAACGCTTTGAACAGCTTTATCAGCGCTACCAGCAATGGGCAAAAAGCGCCGAACTTCACTATCTCCCTGTCGCCGCCCCGTCAAAACACACCGCGGACACGACGGCAACCCTGACCCATTAAGGACACGATGATGACCATTTTTAATAATTATGAAGTGTGGTTTGTGATTGGCAGCCAGCACCTGTACGGGCCGGAAGCGCTGCAGCAGGTGACGAAACATGCGGAGCACGTCGTTAATGCCCTCAACGCGGAAGCCAAACTGCCATGCAAACTGGTGCTGAAACCCCTGGGTACAACGCCGGATGAGATCACCCATATCTGTCGCGACGCGAACTACGACGACAAGTGCGCCGGTCTGGTCGTGTGGCTGCACACCTTCTCACCGGCCAAAATGTGGATCAACGGCCTGTCTATCCTCAACAAACCGCTGCTGCAGTTCCATACCCAGTTTAACGCCTCCCTGCCGTGGGACAGCATCGATATGGACTTCATGAACCTGAACCAGACCGCGCACGGCGGCCGCGAGTTCGGCTTCATCGGCGCGCGTATGCGTCAGCAGCATGCCGTCGTGACTGGTCACTGGCAGGACAGCCAGGCGCAAAACCGTATCGGCTCGTGGATGCGTCAGGCGGTATCGAAACAAGATACCCGCCATCTGAAAGTGGTGCGTTTCGGTGACAACATGCGTGAAGTGGCGGTCACCGATGGCGATAAAGTCGCAGCACAAATCAAGTTCGGTTTCTCCGTCAATACCTGGGCGGTGGGCGACCTGGTGCAGGTAGTGAATGAAATCAGCGATGGCGACGTGAGCGCGCTGGTAGACGAGTACGAAAGCCGTTACCGCCTGACGCCTGCGGCACAAATCAACGGCGACAAGCGCCAGAACGTGCTGGATGCCGCGCGCATTGAGCTTGGCATGAAGCGCTTCCTGGAACAGGGCGGCTTCCACGCCTTTACGACAACGTTTGAAGACCTCCACGGCCTGAAACAGCTCCCGGGTCTGGCAGTACAACGTCTGATGCAGCAGGGCTACGGCTTTGCAGGCGAAGGCGACTGGAAAACTGCCGCTCTGCTTCGCATCATGAAGGTGATGTCAACCGGTCTGCAGGGCGGCACCTCCTTTATGGAGGACTACACCTACCACTTCGAAAACGGCAACGACCTGGTACTCGGCTCGCACATGCTGGAAGTGTGCCCGTCTATTGCGGTGGAAGAGAAACCGATTCTTGACGTGCAGTACCTCGGCATTGGCGGTAAAGCCGATCCGGCTCGTCTGATCTTCAACACCCGCACGGGCCCGGCCATCAACGCCAGTCTGATCGACCTTGGCGATCGTTTCCGCCTGCTGGTGAACTGCGTCGATGCAGTTGAAACGCCGCATTCACTGCCAAAACTGCCGGTCGCCAACGCCCTGTGGAAAGCACAGCCAGACCTGCCAACCGCGTCAGAAGCCTGGATACTGGCCGGTGGCGCGCACCACACGGTGTTCAGCCACGCGCTGGATCTGAATGACATGCGTCAGTTCGCCGAGCTGCACGATATCGAACTGACCGTGATTGATAACGACACCCGCCTGCCTGCGTTCAAAGATGCGCTGCGCTGGAACGAAGTCTATTACGGTTCGAAACGCTAAGTACGAAATGCCCGGTGGCACAGTGTTCACCGGGCAGGGAGACAACAATGTTAGACGATCTCAAACGACAGGTGCTCGAAGCCAACCTGGCGCTGCCGAAACATAACCTGGTGACCCTGACCTGGGGCAACGTCAGTGCCGTTGACCGCGAAAAAGGTGTGTTCGTGATCAAGCCTTCTGGCGTGGATTACACGGTGATGACGGCAGACGATATGGTGGTGGTCAGCATCGAAACGGGTGAAGTGGTGGAAGGCAACAAAAAACCCTCCTCCGATACGCCTACCCACCGTCTGCTGTATCAGTCATTCCCGACCATCGGCGGCATCGTGCATACCCATTCGCGTCACGCCACCATATGGGCGCAGGCGGGCCAGTCCATTCCGGCCACGGGTACCACCCACGCGGATTACTTTTACGGCACCATTCCCTGCACGCGCTTAATGACCGAGGCGGAAATTAACGGTGAGTACGAGTGGGAAACCGGCAACGTGATTGTCGAAACCTTCGAAAAACAGGGTATCGACGCGGCGCAGATGCCTGGCGTGCTGGTGCACTCCCATGGTCCCTTCGCCTGGGGTAAAAACGCGGAAGACGCGGTACATAACGCCATCGTGCTGGAAGAGGTCGCCTATATGGGGATCTTCTGTCGCCAGCTCGCGCCACGGCTACCGGATATGCAGCAAACCCTGCTGGATAAGCATTACCTGCGCAAGCACGGCGCGAAAGCGTATTACGGGCAGTAGCTTGTAGGCCGGATAAGCGCAGCGCCATCCGGCAAAACAGACACTGTATAAACCCCCAGCAAACACCCCTTAACCAGGCTATAATCAAGCCTGGTTTTGTTTATGGGATAACGGTGTGACGCAGGCGCAAGAAGGCTTTTTACTGACCCGGCACTGGCGGGATACGCCTCAGGGCACTGAGGTTGAATTCTGGCTGGCGACGGACAGCGGCCCGTTGCACGTAACGCTGCCGCCGCAGGAGTCCGTGGCGTTTATTCCTGAATCGCACGTCGAAAAAGTCAAACAACTGCTGCGCGGCGAAAACGGCTGGCGCATCACCCCTCTTGAGCTGAAAGATTTCCACCGTCAGCCGGTATACGGCCTTTACTGTCGCGCCCATCGTCAACTGATGCGCTATGAAAAGCTGCTGCGCGAGGCGGGCGTAACGCTTTACGAAGCGGATATCCGTCCCCCCGAGCGTTTCCTGATGGAACGGTTTATTACCGCGCCCGTCTGGGTGGATGGCACAGCGCAAAACGGTCGCCTCGTTAACGCTCGTCTGAAGCCTAACCCGGGCTATCGCCCGCCGCTAAAATGGGTCTCCCTGGACATTGAAACCACCCGCCACGGCGAGCTGTACTGCATTGGTCTGGAAGGCTGCGGCGATCGGGTTGTGTACATGCTTGGGCCGCCAAATGGCGATGCGTCCACGCTGGATTTCCGGCTTGAATATGTCAATAGCCGACCCCAGCTGCTGGAGAAGCTTAACCAGTGGTTTGCCGACTACGATCCCGATGTCCTGATCGGCTGGAACGTGGTGCAGTTCGACCTGCGCGTGCTGCAAAAACATGCCGAGCGGTATCGCATTCCGCTGATACTCGGGCGCGGCAACAGCGAGCTGGAGTGGCGCGAGCACGGCTTTAAGAATGGCGTTTTCTTCGCCCAGGCCAATGGCCGCCTGATTATCGACGGCATCGAGGCACTGAAATCCGCCTTCTGGAACTTCTCGTCATTCTCTCTTGAAGCCGTAGCGCAGGCGCTGCTTGGCGAGGGCAAATCCATTGACAACCCCTGGGACAGAATGGATGAGATTGACCGACGCTTTAATGAAGATAAACCGGCGCTCGCCACCTATAACCTGAAAGATTGCGAGCTGGTTACGCAGATTTTCCACAAAACCGAGATCATGCCGTTCCTGCTGGAGCGCGCGACGGTAAACGGCCTCGCGGCCGACAGGCACGGCGGCTCGGTAGCGGCCTTTAGCCACCTCTATTTCCCCCGCATGCACCGGGCAGGGTACGTTGCCCCCAACCTCGGGGACGTACCGCCACAGGCCAGCCCCGGCGGGTATGTGATGGACTCCCGGCCAGGGCTTTACGATTCGGTGCTGGTTCTGGATTATAAAAGCCTGTATCCGTCGATTATCCGCACGTACCTGATTGACCCGGTGGGGCTGGTGGAAGGGATGGCGCAGCCGGACGACGCGCACAGCACTGAAGGCTTTCTCGGCGCCCGTTTCTCGCGTGAAAAACACTGCCTGCCTGAAATTGTGGGAAACATCTGGCACGGGCGCGACGAGGCGAAGCGTCACGGCAATAAGCCCCTCTCGCAGGCGCTGAAAATCATTATGAATGCCTTTTACGGCGTGCTGGGCACCAGCGCCTGCCGCTTTTTCGACCCCAGACTGGCGTCATCCATCACCATGCGCGGGCATGAAATCATGCGTCAAACCAAAGCGCTGATTGAATCCCGGGGCTATGACGTCATTTATGGCGATACCGACTCCACCTTTGTCTGGCTGAAAGCCGCCCATTCTGAAGAGGACGCCGCGCGAATCGGCAAAGAACTGGTCGCCTTCGTGAACGCCTGGTGGCGCGAAAGTTTGCAAAAAGAGCGGTTAACCAGCACGTTAGAACTGGAATTTGAAACCCATTTCGCCCGCTTTTTAATGCCCACCATTCGCGGTACCGACCAGGGCAGCAAGAAGCGCTATGCCGGGCTGATTCAGGAAGGTGACACGCAGCGGATGGTGTTCAAAGGGCTGGAGACGGTTCGCACCGACTGGACCCCGCTGGCGCAGCAGTTCCAGCAAACGCTTTACCTGCGGGTATTCCGCAACGAGCCCTATCAGGATTACGTGCGCGAAACCATCGCCAGCCTGATGGCGGGTGATCTGGATAACCAACTGGTTTACCGCAAACGCCTGCGCCGCCCGCTGGCAGAGTATCAACGTAATGTGCCTCCCCACGTACGCGCCGCGCGCCTGGCGGATGAAGAGAACGTGAAGCGCGGCCGCGCCCCGCAGTATCAGAACCGGGGAACGATCAAATACGTCTGGACAATTAACGGTCCGGAACCGGTGGATTATCAATACTCACCGCTCGATTACGATCACTACCTGACGCGTCAGCTTCAGCCGGTCGCCGACGGAATTTTGCCCTTCATCGACGACGATTTTGCTACACTAGTGACAGGGCAACTTGGCCTATTTTGACACGTGACGAAATGGCTGCCATCCAGTACCATAGCGCCCTTTCCATTCCCGGACCCATTTTTCGATGACCGTCTTTTTTGACGGGGGTCGAACTATTGCCTGCAATTAAAGATTAGAGCCGAACAACTATGCCTTTTACACTTGGTCAACGCTGGATCAGCGATACAGAAAGCGAACTTGGATTAGGAACCGTCGTTGCCGTCGATGCGCGTATGGTAACCCTCCTCTTCCCTGCCACCGGTGAAAACCGCCTGTACGCTCGCAATGACTCCCCTGTAACCCGCGTGATGTTCAATCCGGGTGACACCGTGACCAGCCATGACGGCTGGCAGCTCAAGATTGAAGACGTAAAAGAAGAGAATGGACTGCTCGCTTACATTGGTACGCGTCTTGATACAGACGAAGCCAATGTCATCCTGCGTGAAGTGCTGCTCGACAGCAAACTGGTTTTCAGTAAGCCGCAGGACCGCCTGTTTGCCGGGCAAATTGACCGTATGGATCGCTTCTCGCTGCGCTATCGCGCGCGCAAGTTCCAGAGTGAACAGTACCGTATGCCGTGGAGCGGCCTGCGCGGTCAGCGCACCAGCCTGATCCCCCACCAGCTGAATATCGCCCATGACGTGGGCCGTCGCCATGCCCCTCGCGTACTGCTGGCCGATGAAGTGGGCCTGGGTAAAACCATTGAAGCGGGTATGATCCTGCATCAACAGCTGCTTTCCGGTGCCGCCGAGCGCGTGCTGATCGTGGTGCCTGAAACCCTGCAGCACCAGTGGCTGGTCGAGATGCTTCGCCGCTTTAACCTGCGCTTCTCCCTGTTTGACGACGAACGCTATGCCGAAGCGCAGCACGACGCCGACAACCCGTTTGAAACCGAACAGCTGGTTATTTGCTCCCTGGACTTCGTGCGCCGCAGCAAGCAGCGCCTCGAGCACCTGTGCGATGCCGAGTGGGACATTATGGTCGTTGACGAAGCGCACCATTTAGTCTGGAGCGAAGACGCGCCAAGCCGCGAGTATATGGCTATCGAACAGCTTGCGGAGCGCGTCCCTGGCGTCCTGCTGCTGACCGCAACGCCGGAACAGCTGGGTCTGGAAAGCCACTTCGCCCGTCTGCGCCTGCTTGACCCAAACCGTTTCCACGATTTCGGGCAGTTCGTGGAAGAACAGAATAACTACCGTCCGGTCGCGGATGCCGTGGCCATGCTGCTGGCAGGCAATCGTCTTTCTAATGAGGAACTCAACACCCTGAGCGAGCTGATTGGCGAGCAGGATATTGAACCGCTTCTGCAGGCCGCGAACAGCGATAGCGATAACGCGGAGCCTGCGCGTAAAGAGCTCATCGACATGCTGATGGACCGCCACGGCACCAGCCGCGTGCTGTTCCGCAACACCCGTAACGGCGTGAAAGGGTTCCCGAAACGCGAGCTGCATACCATCAAGCTTCCGCTGCCCACCCAGTATCAGACGGCGATCAAAGTCTCTGGCATTATGGGCGCGCGCAAAACCCAGGAAGAGCGCGCCCGCGACATGCTCTACCCGGAACAAATCTACCAGGAATTTGAAGGCGATACCGGCACCTGGTGGAACTTCGACCCGCGCGTGGAGTGGCTGATGGGCTACCTGACCGCCCACCGCTCCCAGAAGGTGCTGGTGATCTGCGCCAAAGCAGCTACCGCGCTGCAGCTGGAGCAGGTGCTGCGCGAGCGTGAAGGTATTCGCGCCGCCGTGTTCCACGAAGGGATGTCCATCGTTGAACGTGACCGCGCCGCGGCGTGGTTCGGTGAAGAGGACAGTGGCGCACAGGTTCTGCTGTGCTCGGAAATCGGTTCTGAAGGCCGTAACTTCCAGTTTGCCAGTAATCTGGTGATGTTCGATCTGCCGTTCAACCCGGATCTGCTGGAACAGCGTATCGGTCGTCTGGATCGTATCGGCCAGGCGCATGATATTCAGATCCACGTGCCGTATCTGGAAAAAACTGCCCAGTCCGTGCTGGTGCGCTGGTTCCACGAAGGTCTGGATGCGTTTGAGCATACCTGCCCGACGGGCCGCACCATTTACGATCAGGTGCATAGCGATCTGATCGGCTACCTGGCCGCACCGGAAAACAGTGACGGATTTGACGATCTGATCAAATCCTGCCGCGAGAAGCATGAAGCGCTGAAAGCGCAGCTTGAGCAGGGTCGCGACCGCCTGCTGGAAATTCACTCCAACGGCGGAGAGAAAGCGCAGGCGCTGGCTGAAAGCATTGAAGAACAAGATGATGACACCAGTCTGATCAGCTTCTCCATGAACCTGTTCGACATCGTCGGAATTAACCAGGACGATCGCGGCGAGAACCTGATTGTCCTGACCCCGTCCGATCACATGCTGGTGCCGGATTTCCCGGGCCTGCCGGAAGATGGTTGTACTATCACCTTCGAGCGTGATGTGGCGCTGTCCCGCGAAGATGCTCAGTTCATCACCTGGGAACACCCGCTGATCCGTAACGGACTGGATCTGATCCTTTCCGGCGATACCGGTAGCAGCACGATTTCACTCCTCAAGAACAAGGCACTGCCGGTGGGTACGCTGCTGGTAGAACTGATCTACGTTGTGGAAGCCCAGGCACCGAAACAGCTCCAGCTGACCCGCTTCCTGCCGCCAACGCCTGTGCGTCTGCTGCTGGATAAAAACGGTACCAACCTGGCAGGGCAAGTTGAATTCGAGAGTTTCAACCGTCAGCTGAGCGCGGTGAATCGCCATACGGGCAGCAAGCTGGTGAATGCGGTACAGCAGGACGTGCATGCCATTCTGCAGCTGGGCGAAAGCCAGATCGAGACAGCGGCCCGTGCGCTGATCGATGCTGCACGCACCGAGGCCGATGAGAAACTCTCAGCAGAGCTGTCCCGTCTGGAAGCGCTGAAGGCGGTGAACCCGAACATCCGTGACGATGAACTGGCTGCCATTGAAAGCAACCGTCAGCAAATTATGGAAAGCCTGAATCAGGCGGGCTGGCGACTGGACGCATTGCGTCTGATTGTTGTCACGCATCAGTAAGAAGAGCAAAAAAATGGTAATGGAGCCCTACAATCCGCCGATGGATCCCTGGCTGGTCATCCTGTATCAGGATGAACACATTATGGTAGTTAACAAGCCGAGCGGCCTGTTGTCCGTACCGGGGCGTCTGGATGAGCACAAAGACAGCGTGATGACGCGCATTCAGCGCGATCATCCACAGGCGGAATCTGTGCATCGTCTGGATATGGCAACCAGCGGCGTGATTGTGGTGGCGCTCAATAAAGCGGCGGAGCGCGAGCTGAAGCGCCAGTTCCGCGAGCGCGAGCCGAAGAAGCAGTACGTGGCGCGCGTCTGGGGACATCCTGCACAGGCAGAAGGGTTGGTGGATCTGCCGCTGATCTGCGACTGGCCGAACCGGCCTAAGCAGAAGGTCTGCTATGAAACCGGCAAGGCCGCGCAGACCGAGTATGAAGTGCTGGAGTACGCACCGAATAACACCGCGCGCATACTCCTTAAGCCGATTACCGGACGTTCACACCAGCTGCGCGTGCATATGCTTGCGCTAGGTCATCCGATTTTAGGCGACCGGTTTTACGCGCCGCCGGAAGCGCTGGCGTCAGCGCCGCGTCTGCAGCTTCACGCCCAGACGCTGACCATTACCCATCCGGCCTTCGGTAACACGATGACGTTTAACGCCCCGGTGGACTTCTGAAAAAAGGACCCGACAGTGTCGGGCCCTTTTTTATTTGAAACCTTTCTTCTCTTTAATCAGCTCGTAAGCCTTCTGAATTTCCTGCGCTTTCTGCTTCGCCATCTCCATCATTTCCGGCGGTAAGCCTTTCGCGACCAGTTTGTCCGGGTGATGCTCGCTCATCAGCTTGCGATAGGCGCGTTTGATGGTGGTTTGATCGTCAGTGGGTTTCACGCCAAGTACGTTGCACGCATCGTCCAGCGTCGGTCCACGCTGCGCCTGCTGCCATGCACCGCCGGAAGACTGCTGGTGATACCCCCCGCCAAACTGCGCGCCGCCCTGCATCATGCGTAAGAACTGGTCGAACTGCATTCGGGAGATGCCCAACTCTTCTGCAATGACGTACAGAACATCACGTTCATTAGGATGCAGTGAACCGTCAGCAAACGCCGCCTGGATTTGAATTTCCAGAAACATCCGAATTAAATCAAAACGTCCGAAGCAGATGCTGCGGAACTTACGCATTTTTTCACGCAGCGGATAGTTATCTGATTTCCCAATGCGAAACGCATTCTGCGCGGCCACACGGGATTCACCATGCAAATTCATGCGGTCCATAAAGATGCTGGCGATTTGAATATCGGCTTCGGTCACGCGGCCTTTGGATTTGGTTAAATGCCCCATGACTTCAAAGGTGGTGGAGAAAAAGAGTGACTGGCGCTCGCGCTGATTCGCAAACCAGGCCATTTTGCGGCTGCGCGCCTTATCAAACATATGACCGATAATGAGCCCAAGCACGATTCCCCAGAACCCGGCACCCATGATGATGGCGAACGCAACGCCGATTATTTTACCCCAATACTGCATATACTCCCCGGATAGTCATATTCCTGGCCGACGCAACGTCATCATCACAGTGTTCAAGCCACGGTCAATTGAAGGACATCGCCTATAATTTGCTTTATCATACTCGTCATTCGATAGCGAGCCTAACACTCTGGCACGCAAACGGGCAGGATTAACGCTGGTACTGCGCTGATGAGTAAGATAGTCTCTGAGCGTTTGTAAGCCGTAGCCACTGATGACGGAACAATAAAATACAACGTATGAAAAAACGTATCCCCACCCTTCTGGCCACAATGATTGGCACCGCCCTGTACAGTCAACAGGGGCTGGCGGCCGATCTCGCCTCGCAGTGTATGCTTGGCGTTCCAAGTTATAATCGCCCACTGGTGCAGGGTGATACAAATAGCTTGCCGGTAACCATTACTGCAGACAGTTCTAAGGGTACTTATCCTGACAACGCCACGTTTACGGGCAATGTGGATATTAACCAGGGCAATAGCCGCCTGCAGGCAGATGAAGTGCAGTTGCACCAGAAGCAGCCGGAAGGCGCGGCCGAGCCGGTACGAACGGTGGATGCGCTGGGTAATGTGCACTATGACGACAATCAGGTCATCCTGAAAGGTCCGAAAGCCTGGTCAAACCTGAATACGAAAGATACTAACGTCTGGGAAGGTGATTACCAGATGGTGGGTCGCCAGGGACGCGGTAAAGCGGACCTGATGAAACAGCGCGGTGAAAACCGCTATACGATCCTGGAAAATGGCTCCTTTACCTCCTGTCTGCCAGGGTCAAACACCTGGAGCGTGGTCGGGAGCGAAGTGATCCACGACCGTGAAGAGCAGGTCGCGGAGATCTGGAACGCCCGCTTTAAGCTGGGTCCGGTACCGGTATTCTACAGCCCTTATCTTCAGCTTCCCGTGGGTGACAAGCGTCGCTCGGGCTTCCTGATCCCTAACGCCAAATACAGCACCTCGAACTACTTTGAGTTCTACCTGCCGTATTACTGGAACATCGCGCCCAACATGGACGCCACGATCACGCCGCACTATATCCATAAGCGCGGTAACGTCATGTGGGAGAACGAGTTCCGCTACCTGACTCAGGCCGGTGCGGGTCTGATGGAGCTGGATTATCTGCCGTCAGATAAAGTCTTCCAGGATGAGCACCCGACCGAAGGCGACAAGCACCGCTGGATGTATTTCTGGCAGCATGCCGGGGTACTGGATCAGGTCTGGCGTTTTAACGTCGACTATACCAAGGTCAGCGATCCTTACTACTTTAATGACTTTGACTCCAAGTACGGTTCAAGTACCGATGGTTATGCCACGCAGAAATTCAGCGTTGGCTATGCCATTCAAAACTTTAACGCCACGGTGTCAACCAAGCAGTTCCAGGTCTTTAATACCCAAACAGCAAGTACCTACGGTGCTGAACCGCAACTGGACGTGAACTGGTACCAAAACGATGTCGGTCCTTTCGACACCCACGTCTACGCTCAGGCGGTGCATTTCGTTAATACCAACTCGGATATGCCAGAATCCACACGCGTTCATATTGAGCCGACGGTCAACCTGCCCTGGTCAAATGACTGGGCAAGTCTGAATACCGAAGCCAAGCTCATGGCGACGCACTATCAGCAGAAAAATCTGGACTGGTACAACAATCGCTATGGTACCGATCTTGAAGAATCAGTAAACCGTACGCTTCCCCAGTTTAAGATGGACGGTAAACTGATTTTCGAACGTGATATGGCACTCCTGGCGGATGGCTATACTCAGACGCTTGAACCGCGTATGCAGTATCTTTACGTGCCTTATCGCGATCAGAGCAAGATTCAGAACTACGACTCCTCTTTCCTGCAATCGGACTATAGCGGCCTGTTCCGCGACCGTACCTACGGTGGTCTCGACCGAATTGCTTCCGCTAACCAGTTAACGACCGGTGTCACAACGCGCGTTTATGATGAATCTGCCGTTGAACGTTTTAACGTTTCTGTTGGTCAAATTTACTATTTCACCGAGTCTCGTACGGGTGATGACGACATTAACTGGGAGAAAGACAACAAAACGGGTTCACTGGTGTGGGCGGGTGATACCTACTGGCGCATGACCGATCGCTGGGGTCTGCGCGGTGGGTTGCAGTACGATACGCGACTGGACAATATCGCGACGAGCAGTGCAGCCATTGAATACCGTCGTGATGAAGACCGTATGATGCAGTTGACGTACCGTTATGCCAGTCCGGAATATATTCAGGCGACATTGCCGAACTACGCCAATGCTGACCAATACAAAGATGGGATTTCGCAGGTGGGTGGCGCAGCAAGCTGGCCTATCGCCGATCGCTGGTCAATCGTAGGCGCTTACTACTTTGACACTAACGCCAATAAACCTGCTGACCAGATGGTGGGTCTGCAATATAACTCCTGCTGTTATGCGCTGCGTGTCGGCTACGAACGTAAGCTTAACGGCTGGGATACTCAAAACAATCAGAGCAAATACGATAACGTGATTGGCTTTAATGTCGAACTGCGCGGCCTGAGTTCCAACTACGGCCTGGGCACCCAGCAGATGCTGCGTTCGAACATCCTGCCATACCGTAGTTCCTTGTAATGTATTTGATTTACAACGTAATCCGCTTTGCGGTTAATTGAAATGGAAAAAGTATGAAGAACTGGAAAACGCTGCTGCTCGGTGTCGCTATGGTTGCGAATACCAGCTTCGCGGCCCCCCAGGTTGTTGATAAGGTCGCCGCTGTTGTTAACAACGGCGTCGTGCTCGAAAGTGACGTTGACGGGCTGATGAAATCTGTGAAGCTCAATTCGGGCGAAGCAGGTCAGCAACTTCCGGATGACGCCACGCTGCGCCATCAGATCCTGGAACGACTGATCATGGATCAGATCGTTCTGCAGATGGGTCAGAAAATGGGCGTGAAGGTGACTGACGAGCAACTCGATCAGGCCATCGCTAACATCGCAAAGCAAAACAACATGTCTCTGGATCAGATGCGCAGTCGTCTGGCCTATGACGGCATCAGCTACGCCACCTACCGCAACCAGATCCGTAAAGAGATGCTGATTTCGGAAGTGCGTAACAATGAAGTCCGTCGTCGCGTCACGATCCTGCCGCAGGAAGTGGACGCGCTGGCAAAACAGGTGGGTAACCAGAACGATGCGAGCACAGAGCTGAACCTGAGCCACATTCTGATCCCACTGCCAGAGAACCCAACCTCCGATCAGGCTGCGGAAGCAGAAAGTCAGGCACGTTCTATTGTCGAACAGGCGCGTAACGGCGGCGACTTTGGCAAGCTGGCTATCACCTACTCCGCTGACCAACAGGCGCTGAAAGGCGGCCAGATGGGCTGGGGACGTATTCAGGAGCTGCCATCCATCTTTGCCCAGGCGCTGAGTACGGCGAAGAAAGGCGATATCGTGGGTCCAATCCGTTCCGGTGTGGGCTTCCACATTCTGAAAGTGAACGATCTGCGTGGTCAGAGCCAGAACATTTCCGTGACTGAAGTTCACGCTCGCCATATTCTGCTGAAACCGTCACCGATCATGACTGACGATCAGGCACGTGCGAAGCTGGAGCAGATTGCGGCAGACATTAAGAGCGGTAAAACCTCGTTTGCCAATGCCGCGAAGGAGTTCTCTCAGGATCCAGGCTCTGCCAATCAGGGCGGCGATCTGGGCTGGGCTGCAGCAGATATTTACGATCCTGCCTTCCGCGATGCGCTGATGAAGCTGAACAAAGGCCAGATCAGTGCTCCGGTACACTCTTCATTTGGCTGGCATCTGATCGAGCTGATGGACACCCGTAACGTGGATAAAACGGATGCGGCGCAGAAAGACCGCGCTTACCGTATGCTGTTTAACCGTAAGTTCTCTGAAGAAGCGGCAACCTGGATGCAGGAACAACGCGCCAGTGCTTACGTGAAAGTTCTGAGTAACTAATGAAACCGCATCGTGTTGTGATCACCCCCGGCGAACCCGCCGGGATTGGGCCAGACCTCGTTGTCCAGCTCGCCCAGCGAAGCTGGCCGGTGGAACTGGTTGTCTGCGCAGATGCAACACTGTTACAAGACCGGGCGAAGCTGCTCGGTCTGCCTTTAACGCTTATTCCTTACGTTGAAGGCCAACAGCCAGCACCACAGCAAGCCGGTACGCTCACGGTTCTTTCTGTCCCTCTTCGTACACCGGTCATTCCAGGCCAGCTCAGCACGGAAAACGGCCACTACGTCGTGGAAACCCTCGCGCGCGCCTGCGACGGTTGCCTGAAGGGTGAATTTGCTGCCCTGATCACCGGCCCCGTGCACAAGGGCGTCATCAACGAAGCGGGTATCCCCTTTACCGGGCACACGGAATTCTTTGAAGAGCGCTCGCACAGCCCGAAAGTAGTGATGATGCTGGCAACGGAGGCAATGCGCGTTGCGCTCGTGACCACCCATCTGCCCGTTAAGGCCATTCCTGATGCCATCACCCCGGCACTGCTGCGGGAGATCATCGGGATCCTGCATCATGACCTGCAAACCAAATTCGGCATCAAACAGCCACACGTTCTGGTTTGCGGCCTGAATCCGCATGCGGGAGAAGGTGGACACATGGGCACCGAAGAGATCGACACCATTATTCCGGTGCTTGAAGAAATGCGCGCTAAAGGGATGAATCTTAGCGGGCCGCTCCCTGCGGACACGCTTTTTCAGCCGAAATACCTGGATAATGCCGACGCCGTCCTCGCGATGTACCACGATCAGGGCCTGCCCGTGCTAAAATACCAGGGCTTTGGCCGCGGGGTGAATATCACCCTCGGTTTACCCTTTATTCGAACGTCCGTTGACCACGGTACTGCGCTGGATCTGGCAGGACAGGGGAAAGCGGATGTCGGCAGTTTTATTACGGCGCTTAATCTCGCCATCAAAATGATTGTTAATACTCAATGACTAATCGAGTCCATCAGGGCCACTTAGCCCGAAAACGCTTCGGGCAAAACTTCCTCAACGATCAGTTCGTGATCGAAAGCATTGTTTCGGCTATTAATCCGCAAAAAGGTCAGGCTATGGTCGAAATCGGTCCGGGCCTTGCTGCACTGACCGAGCCGGTAGGCGAACGCCTCGACGAGCTGACCGTCATCGAACTGGACCGCGATCTTGCCGCACGCCTGCAAACGCATCCGTTCCTCGGACCGAAGCTGACCATCTACCAGCAGGACGCCATGACCATGAACTTTGGCGAACTGTCGGAGAAAATGGGTCAGCCGCTGCGCGTCTTCGGCAACCTGCCGTACAACATCTCCACGCCGCTCATGTTCCACCTGTTTAGCTATACTGATGCCATTGCCGATATGCACTTCATGTTGCAAAAAGAGGTGGTTAACCGTCTGGTTGCAGGGCCGAACAGTAAAGCGTATGGTCGTTTAAGCGTGATGGCACAATATTACTGTAACGTGATCCCGGTACTCGAAGTGCCGCCGTCAGCGTTCACACCACCACCGAAAGTGGATTCAGCGGTTGTGCGCCTTGTGCCACATAAAACGAAACCCTATCCGGTTAAAGATCTGCGTGTCCTCAGCCGCATTACCACAGAAGCCTTTAACCAGCGCCGTAAAACGATCCGTAACAGCCTGAGCAATTCATTTACCGTTGAGGTGTTAGCCGAGCTGGGGATCGACCCGGCAATGCGTGCGGAGAACATTTCCGTAGAGCAGTACTGCAAGCTGGCTAATTACATCAGCGAAAATGCGCCGCCGAAGGAGAGTTAAGCCATGATTGATTCGCCCCGCGTATGTGTCCATGTACAAAGCGTCTATGTTGAATCGCAATCCTCACCCGATGAAGAGCGTTTTGTCTTTGCTTACACCGTGACCATTCGCAATCTGGGGCGGATGCCCGTGCAGCTGCGCGGGCGCTACTGGCTTATCACCAACGGCAATGGCCGCGAAATTGAAGTTCAGGGTGAAGGTGTCGTGGGCGAACAGCCCCACATCGCCCCTGGCGAAGAGTACCAGTACACCAGCGGTGCGGTGATTGAAACGCCGCTGGGTACCATGCAAGGCCATTACGAAATGGTCGACGTCGATGGCAATGTGTTCCGCGTTGCTATTCCTGTGTTCCGTCTCGCCGTAACCACACTCATTCATTAATCTAATGTCTACATATCTGATTGGCGACGTTCACGGTTGCTACGATGAACTGATCGCATTGTTAAAACAGGTCGACTTTACGCCAGGACAGGACACCCTCTGGCTGACGGGCGATTTAGTCGCGCGCGGCCCGGGCTCGCTTGAGGTTTTACGTTTCGTCAAATCGCTGGGCGACAGCGTGCGCATGGTGCTGGGTAATCACGATCTCCATCTGCTGGCCGTGTTTGCCGGGATCAGCCGCAACAAACCTAAAGATCGCCTCACTCCGCTGCTGGAAGCGCCAGACGCGGACGATCTGATTAACTGGCTGCGCCGTCAGCCCTTGTTGCAGGTCGACGAGGATAAAAAACTGGTCATGGCCCATGCCGGGATCACCCCGCAATGGGATCTTGAGACGGCAAAAACCTGTGCGCGTGACGTAGAAGCGGTACTGGCGAGCGACTCGTATCCCTTCTTCCTGGATGCCATGTACGGCGATATGCCGAACCACTGGAGCGAAGAGCTCAGCGGTCTGGCCCGCCTGCGCTTTATCACCAATGCGTTCACCCGCATGCGATTCTGCTTCCCGAACGGGCAGCTGGACATGTATTCCAAGGAAACGCCGGAAAGCGCGCCTGCCCCCCTCAAACCGTGGTTTGCCATTCCGGGGCCGGTAACAACCGAATATAGCATAGCGTTTGGTCACTGGGCGGCACTGGAGGGCAAAGGCATGCCAGAGGGTATCTACGGTCTGGATACCGGCTGCTGCTGGGGAGGCAAGTTAACCTGCTTACGCTGGGAAGATAAAGCTTACTTTGTGCAGCCATCCAACCGACAGCAGGACTCAGGGGAGAGTGAGGCCGTCGCCTCCTGATGAATCCCCCTCACCCAGGGTGAGGGGGAAAAACTTAACGACGTTCCAGAATCTCGAAGCAGTAGCTGTGGGAGTTCTGCGCATCGGCGTCGTGGAATTCACTGAATACGGATTCCCACTCGTCCGGATCGTAATCCGGGAAATGGGTATCCCCTTCTACTTCCGCATCAATGTGGGTCAGATACAGCTTCTGCGCTTTAGGCAGGAACTGCTCATACACACGACCACCGCCGATCACCATGATCTCTTCGGCATCACCGCAGGCAGCAATCGCTTCATCTACGGACTTAACCCATTCGACGCGATCGTCAGTACCCGGCTGGCTACTGATAACGATATTCTTACGGCCCGGCAATGGACGACCAATCGACTCCCAGGTCAGGCGGCCCATCACTACCGGCTTGTTTAACGTCGTACGTTTAAACCATGCGAGATCGGCAGGCAGGTTCCACGGCATGGCATTTTCCATACCGATAACGCGGTCTACCGCCAGCGCTGCAATCAGACTGATCATTGAAAATTTCCCGGATGCAAAAAATTGCCGCCACTATACGGAAAGCTTAATCTTTCGTCGACTGGCGGCAGAGTAAAGATACAGAAATTTTTTAATATTGCTGGCAACGCCACTTCACACTGAAGGTTTACTCTCGGGCTCGTCAGCCGGATCGCCGGTATGCTTGCCCTCTTCCGTGCCCTGCCAGCCATGACGCTGGATCAGCGACAGATGATTACGGTCCTCATTGATGATTTCCGTCAGCATCGCACTGGTGCGTTTAAACACCGCCGCCCGCTCCGTGGCCGTGCTGCCTGCCATCGCCGCCATCTCTTCCACCATCCCGGTGTTAAAGCGGCGGAACAGATCCGCACGTTCGCGCGCTTCATACGCCCCGAGCCCCAGATTCTCGAGCGCCATACGCCCGGATTTCAGCGCACCTTCGAATGTTTCACGCTCGGGTGCCTCAACGCCTGCCTGACGTAGTCGGATGTAATGATCCACATCGCGCGCGCGGGAAATGATCGTCAGCGCCGGGAAATGTTCTTTTACCAGCTCCACCATCTGTATGCTGGTCTCCGGATCGTCAATGGCGTTAATCAACACCTCCGCTTTTGCGGCCCCCGCGGATTCCAGCAGATCGACACGGGTGGCATCACCGTAAAACACTTTCATATCAAATTTACGCAGCGTATCGACATGGTCGGGATCGTGGTCGAGGATGACCATTTTCACCCCACTCGACAGCAGCAAACGCCCTACGATCTGTCCGTAGCGACCAAAACCAGCGATGATCACGCGTGGTTGCTCCTCGTCGATTTCATCGGCTTCGCGCTCCTGATCGCTACCCGATTTTTCGAGGCGAGTCAGCACCACCAGCAGAACAGGTGTTGCCGCCATCGAGAGTGCGACCGCCAGCGTCAGCGCTTTTGCCCACTCAGGATCCAGCACGTTTGCCATCTGCGCGGCGCCAAAGACCACGAACGCAAATTCACTCCCCTGCCCCAGCAGTACGGCAAACCAGCTGCGCTGTTTACCCGGCACATTTAAAGGCCGCGCAATCAGCCACAGCATTGCCATTTTAATGACCAGGAAACCGACCAGCAGGATGATAATCCGCAGCGGGTGTGTGACCAGCGTGCCGAAGTCGACGGACATCCCCACGCCGATGAAAAACAGTCCCAGCAGCAACCCTTTGAACGGCTCAATATCGCTTTCCAGCGCGTGCCGGTATTCAGAGCTTGCCAGCAGAACGCCCGCAAGGAACGCCCCCATCGCCATCGACAGCCCGGCTTCTTCCAGCAGCAAACCAAAACCAAAGACCAGGAACAGTGCCACGGCGCTGAACACTTCGCGCAAACCCGAGCGGGCGACGAAACGCAGCAGCGGACGGGTCACGTAGCGGCCCAGCAGGACCACCAGTGCCAGCGCCCCTACAACCTTCAGTGCCGACAGCGCGAACGCGCCCAGCGTCGTGGAGGAGCCGCTTGCCGCCAGCAACGGGATCATCGCCACCAGCGGAATCGCCGCTATATCCTGGAACAGCAGCACCGAGAATGCACTGCGCCCCATCTGGGAGACCGTCAGGTTTCGCTCGTTCATCGCCTGCATGGCAATGGCCGTCGAGGAGAGCGCCAGCGTCATGCCGATGAGCTCAGCCACTTTCCAGTCCATTCCCAGCAGGATGCAGAACCCGCCCAGCAGCAAGCCGCAGGCCACCATCTGCAATGCCCCGCCGCCAAATACCGAGGCGCGAAGTTTCCACAGGCGCTGCGGATCGAGCTCCAGACCAATCACAAACAGCATCAGCACAACACCGATTTCAGCGAAATGGAGAATCGCCTCTGCATCCGTAACCAGACGAAAACCCCACGGCCCAATGACGCAGCCCGCAATCAGGTAGCCGAGAACCGAGCCCAGCCCCAGGCGTACCGCCACGGGCACAATCAGCGCCGCCGCGCCGAGATAAATCAGCGCCTGTATCAGCGTATGGCTATCCATGGTGCGTCTCCTGCCACTCAAGTAAGCGTTGTTTGTAATGGCGAGCCTGCGCCTGCAGCGTTTCATCGTCGCAGACAAACGTGCAGTGCATAGCAAAAGGTGGGATCCAGTTCAAACCACAATAGAGTGCAGTGGCCTGTAGCGGCTGGGCCAGCACGTCAAACCCCGGGAAAGAACCAATATCAAAGTGGCTTTCTCCTCCGCCAGTGGTCACCGCCCACATCAGGCTTTTCCCTTTTAGCGCATTGCCATTGTGGCCATACGCCCAACCGTGGGAGAAGACTTTATCAATCCACAGTTTCAGGAGCGGAGGCGTGCTGTACCACTGCATTGGATGCTGCCAGATAATCAGATCGGCACGGGAGAGCGCGTCCTGTTCAGCAGCGATATCGATATTAAAATCGGGATAAAGTTGATAGAGGGAACGTATCTCTACGTTATCAAGCGTCCTTACCTGCTCAAGCATCCGCTTATTCGCATGCGAGTGCTGCGGATAAGGGTGCGCGTAAATTATGAGTATCATCAAATGACCTGTCTTCTTCTCTTCTTGTAGCAGTGAGTGTAGACAGTTAACCCGCCCGGTGAAAGGGTCAACAGGCCGCGTAAAGGTAAAACGCAACTATTGGCAACCCTCCTTCCTGGCGGGTATAGCAGACCTCAAACCAACAAAAATAACTGTTATCAGATGATATTTGAAATGAATAATTAAGCGCTAAAGCATATTAGTAAGTGATCAATTAAGAAAATATAAAATTATTCTTTAGCAAAATGATCTATACATAACACATTGAAAAATTAATAATTTTACGCTTTTTATCGTTGAATCATTCTTTTAAGTAGCCCAGAAGCGCTATTTTAAGTCATTAATTAGCGCCACTTCTTTTCAAATGGACGTGTAAATGCGCAACAAAATATTCAAATTAAACAAGACCACAAAAACTCTGGGAAATATATTTCCTGCTTTACTTATATTCACACCGATAGTGGCCTTCGCTGGAACTATTAGCCAGTCAACCTCAGTACCCCAGGATTTTTCCGCTGATGCAGAATACGTGATAAATAAAGATGTCACCATTTCCTCCGCGGGAAGCGAGAGTGCCGTATCGGTCACAGGCATCAATGTCACATCCACGACCAACAAAGGTAATATTTCCGGAAAAGGGAATGGATTAGATATTAATACCGGGGCTCAGCGAGTCATTATTCATAATGAAAGCGGTGCAACCATTTCCTCTACAACAGCCAATGCCGTAAATGTTCAGTCAATGCTTGGCGATCTAAACAATGATGGAAACATCACAGGCACAGAGAATGGCGTGTTCGTCAGTGAAAGCTCTTCAGCCGTCAATATCGCTAACACTGACACAGGCATAATCAGAGGAAACACAGGCCTGAGTTCTCAGATTGGTGTGGGAATAAATAATAGCGGAAAAATAACGGGTACAAACGGCGATGGTATCAGCCTGAGCGATGGTAATACCAAAATTATTAATACCGGCACCTTAGAGGGAACGCAGTACGGTATCAACGTCACGGACACGTCGAAAGCGGACATCACAAACAGTGGCGCGATTAGTGGCGATACGACAGCTATTATGTTTGCCAGCACGAAAAATAATACGCTGGTACTGAACACAGGATCGTCACTCAAAGGAGATGTCATCTCCACCGCGTCAAAAGGCAACACGCTTTCACTGGTTGGTACGGGCACAGAAGACAGCAATTTCATCGGACTGAAGGAAGGGGATGGCTTTGCGTCAGTAAAAATGGATGGTGAAAAGTGGACGCTGTCAGGCAATATAGACATTATCGGCGCAGATGACTCTTTACAGGTCAACAGCGGTGATTTAGTCCTGTCAGGCGCCGTCGCGAATGCCGGTAATACCCTCGTTGCAAAAGATGCCTCTCTCCAGCTTGGTGATGGCAAGAACACCGCCACGCTGAGCGGTGGCCTGACCAACAACGGCACCGTTATTTTTAATCAGGGCAGTTCCTCCACATTCACCACCGGCATTACCGGCAGCGGTAATATCGAAAAAGCAGATTCAAACACCCTGACGCTCTCCGGCAATAATAGCTACACAGGAAATACCGTTCTGCATAACGGTACGACGCTGATCGCCAGTGGTGCAACGCTCGGCGTGAAAGGCAGTAACGCCACCGTCACCGTTGAAAATGGTGCAGCGTTTGCCACGGCAGGTGAAGTGAATAACAACATTGATATCCTGACCGGCGGTACGCTGGCGGCATGGAATGCGATTCAGGGTAACACGACCCTGAGCGTTTCAGGTATCGATACGGTCAACGGCAACGTTACCAACGGTGGCACGCTGCTACTCGGCGCGGCCAATAACAGTGTTGGCAACAATTTCATAATAAACGGCGACTACACGGGTTCTTCTGGTAGCCAGATCGTAATGAACAGCAGCCTCGGCGAAGATAACGCACCAACCGACCACCTCACCATTACGGGCAGCAGCTTCGGTCAGTCTGATGTCAGCGTTAAGAATATAGGCGGTCTGGGCGCTCAAACGGTAAATGGTATGGAAATTGTGAGCGTCGGTGGCAGTTCTGAAGCCCAACTGACGCTGGCAGCACCGGTTGTTGCCGGGGCGTATGAATACAATCTGTATCAGCACGGCGACGGCAACTGGTATCTGGAATCGAAGGCGACGCCATCAGATGAGCCGGCAGACGATAATGATGACGGCGGAAACACCGACGGTGACAATACCGATAACGGTGGTAATACCGATAACGGCGACAATACCGACAACGGTGGCAATACCGATACCGATGGCAACACGGATAACGGCGGTAATAGCGATAACGGTGGCAACTCAGCACCTGAAGTTATGGCCCCTGAAGTTGGCGCTTACTTAGGCAACTACCTTGCTGCCCAGGGTATGTTCCTGCACAAGCGTGACGATCGCGATCAAATCACCTTCCGCAATGAAGACGATCTGAACACCTGGATGTACGTTAAGGGGCGTTATCACGAGAACGACGCGGGTGGCGATAAAGTCAGCTACGACACCACCACGACCGTTCTGCAAGTCGGCAGCGATTTCATGAGCAAGCCAATGGACAATGGGATCCTGCGTGCCGGTGGCATGTTCGGTGCTGGCCAGGCGAAGACGCATTCGGATGCGAAGCACAACGTGCGTGATGCTCAAGGCAAGGTGGACGGTTTCAATGTTGGGGTGTATGCCACCTGGCAGGAAGATCAGAAATTACGTCTGGGCAGCTACATTGATACCTGGGCCGCTTATAGCTGGTACAACAATAAAGTGACCAGCAACCGCAATGATGAAGACTACGACAGCGAAGGCTTCGCTGCGTCTGTCGAAGTTGGCCACGCGTGGGTTATCCCGTCAGAAAACGCGCGTACCTGGAAGATCGAGCCGCAGGCGCAGGTGATCTACAGCTATCTCGATCAGGAAAATCATACCGAGCGCGACGGCGTACGCGTAACGACCCTGGACAACGACAGCATCTTTGGTCGTCTGGGCGTTAAGTCCAGCTACTTCGAGCAGAAGGACGTGAAAGCCTGGCAGCCGTACGTTGCGGTGAACTGGCTGAAAGGGGCAGGCCAAAACGATCTGGCGTTTAATGATGAAACCGTGAGCAACGATACGCCGGAAGATCGTGGTCAGTTAGAACTGGGCGTCACCGGCAACCTGAACGAAACCACGACGCTTTCGCTGCGCGCCAGCGGCGAATGGGGTGAGAACAGCTATGCTGCCTATGGCGGCCATATCCTGCTGAATCACCGCTGGTAATCGTCCAGCAAAAGCGAAAAGCCGTGGCATTTGCCACGGCTTTTTTTTTTAGTTATCCAGCTCGCCCATGGATTTCACCTGGTCACGGTTAATCTGCTCTGTTTGACCGGTTTCGGCGTTCTTGTACGACACCAGTCCGGTGTCATCATCTACCTGCGGTTTCCCGTCAGTCACGATGGTTTTGCCATCGGTGGTTTTGACTGCCTGGTTAGACGAACAGCCTGCTACGGTAAACAGTGCAGTGGCAGCCAGAACGGAAGCGATCAGTAATTTATTTTGCATGGTGTTTTCCCCTGCTCTCAGATGAATTTCGTTATCGACCTAACCATTTTAGGCTAACTGACTGAAAGCGGATGGAAAACCAGAAGGTTCTGAAGAGGGGAAGAATGCCCGGCAACCGAATGGCACCGGGCATTTTTCTTACTTGTTAATCTGCGCGTGCATTTCCTGCACTGAAATCACCTTCTCGGTGGCATCCGCGTTCAGCGCCATAGCTGTTGCGAAACCGCCGTTCAGAGTAGTGTCGTAGTGCACTTTGTACTGCAGCGCGCTGCGGCGAATCAGCTTGGAGTCTTCAATCGCCTGACGACCTGCGGTGGTGTTGATGATGTAGGTGTATTCGCCATTCTTGATACGGTCCTGAATGTGCGGACGACCTTCATGCACCTTGTTCACCAGGCGCGGGTTGATACCGGCTTCACCCAGCACAATCGCCGTACCGTGAGTTGCATCCAGCTCGAAGCCCTGTTTCAGCAGCTTGGCCGCCAGGTCAACCACACGCTCTTTATCGCCTTCGCGAACGGAGAGCAGCGCACGGCCTGATTTTCTCATGGTGGAGCTACTGCCGAGCTGCGCTTTCGCGAACGCTTCAGCGAAGGTGCGGCCCACGCCCATCACTTCCCCGGTAGAGCGCATTTCTGGCCCTAACAGCGGGTCAACGCCCGGGAATTTGTTGAACGGCAGCACCACTTCTTTCACCGAGTAGTACGGCGGAATGATCTCTTTGGTCACGCCCTGCTGCGCCAGCGTCTGGCCCGCCATCACGCGCGCCGCCACTTTCGCCAGCGGAATACCGGTGGCTTTGGAGACGAACGGGACGGTACGTGCCGCACGCGGGTTCACTTCAATCAGGTAGACTTCGTTGTCTTTCACCGCGAACTGGACGTTCATCAGGCCGCGAACCTGCAGCTCGAAGGCCAGCTTCTGCACCTGCTGACGCATCACATCCTGAATTTCCTGGCTCAGGGTGTAGGCTGGCAGAGAACAGGCTGAGTCACCTGAGTGCACGCCCGCCTGCTCGATATGCTCCATGATGCCGCCAATCAGCACCATTTCGCCGTCGCAGATGGCGTCAACGTCCACTTCCACCGCGTCGTCGAGGAAGCGGTCGAGCAGCACTGGCGCATCGTTAGAAACGCTCACCGCCGTCTGGAAGTAACGACGCAGGTCAGCTTCGTCATACACGATTTCCATCGCGCGACCGCCCAGGACGTAAGAAGGACGCACCACCAGCGGATAGCCAATCTCTTTCGCCTTCTCAACGGCCATCTCAATGGCGGTGACGGTGGCGTTGGCTGGCTGTTTCAGCTTCAGACGGTCAACCGCCTGCTGGAAACGCTCGCGGTCTTCCGCACGGTCAATCGCATCCGGGCTGGTACCAATAACCGGTACGCCTGCGGCTTCCAGCGCACGGGCCAGCTTCAGCGGAGTCTGGCCACCGTACTGCACGATAACGCCTTTTGGCTTCTCAATGCGCACGATTTCCAGCACGTCTTCCAGAGTAACCGGCTCGAAGTAGAGGCGGTCGGAGGTGTCGTAGTCGGTTGAGACCGTTTCCGGGTTACAGTTGACCATGATGGTCTCGTAACCGTCTTCGCGCAGCGCCAGCGAGGCGTGTACGCAGCAGTAGTCAAACTCAATGCCCTGACCGATACGGTTTGGACCGCCGCCCAGCACCATAATCTTGTCGCGGTCGACGGACGGGTTCGCTTCACACTCGTCTTCATAGGTGGAGTACATGTACGCGGTGTCGGTGGAGAACTCCGCCGCACAGGTATCCACGCGCTTGTAAACCGGGTGCAGGTCATACTGGTCACGCAGCTTGCGGATTTCCGCTTCACGTACGCCCGCCAGTTTAGCCAGACGCGCATCGGCGAAACCTTTACGCTTCAGCATACGCAGGAAGTCTGCGTCCAGGCCGTTGATGCCCAGCTCTGCCACTTTCTCTTCCAGACGCACCAGCTCTTCAATCTGCACCAGGAACCAGCGGTCAATGTTGGTCAGGTTGAATACGCCGTCGACTGACAGGCCAGCACGGAAGGCATCGGCGATGTACCAGATACGCTCTGCACCCGCATCTTTCAGTTCGCGGCGAATTTTGGTCAGTGCTTCCGGGTCGTCCAGGCTGACTTTAGGGTCAAAGCCGGTTGCACCCACTTCCAGGCCGCGCAACGCTTTCTGCAGGGATTCCTGCTGCGTGCGGCCAATCGCCATCACTTCACCGACAGATTTCATCTGGGTGGTCAGGCGGTCGTTCGCACCGGCGAATTTCTCGAAGTTGAAGCGTGGAATTTTGGTCACAACGTAGTCGATGGACGGTTCGAAGGAGGCTGGCGTGCGCCCACCGGTGATATCGTTCATCAGCTCATCGAGGGTGTAACCCACCGCCAGTTTCGCCGCCACTTTCGCAATCGGGAAGCCGGTCGCTTTGGAGGCCAGCGCGGAGGAACGGGACACGCGCGGGTTCATTTCGATAACAATCAGACGCCCCGTTTTCGGGTTCACCGAGAACTGCACGTTTGAACCGCCGGTTTCCACGCCGATTTCACGCAGCACCGCCATCGAGGCGTTACGCATGATTTGGTACTCTTTGTCGGTCAGCGTCTGGGCTGGCGCAACGGTGATGGAGTCGCCGGTGTGGATACCCATCGCATCGAAGTTTTCGATGGAGCAGACGATGATGCAGTTGTCGTTTTTATCACGCACCACTTCCATCTCGTACTCTTTCCAGCCAATCAGCGATTCATCAATCAGCAGCTCTTTGGTTGGCGAGAGATCCAGACCGCGTTCGCAAATCTCTTCGAACTCTTCGCGGTTGTAGGCGATACCGCCGCCGGTCCCCCCCATGGTGAAGGATGGACGGATGATGCACGGATAGCCCACTTCAGCCGCAACGGCCAGCGCCTCTTCCATATTGTGCGCAATACCGGAACGCGCGGTGTCGAGGCCGATTTTCTTCATCGCCACGTCGAAGCGACGACGGTCTTCTGCTTTATCAATCGCATCGGCGGTCGCGCCAATCATGGTCACGCCGAACTCGGCCAGCACGCCCTGACGCTCCAGCTCGAGCGCACAGTTTAGCGCCGTCTGGCCACCCATGGTTGGCAGCACAGCATCCGGACGCTCTTTCTCAATGATTTTGCGTACCACTTCCCAGTGAATCGGCTCGATGTAGGTTGCATCCGCCATTTCCGGGTCGGTCATGATGGTCGCCGGGTTGGAGTTGACCAGGATAACGCGGTAACCCTCTTCACGCAGGGCTTTACATGCCTGCGCACCGGAGTAGTCAAATTCACAGGCCTGGCCGATAACAATCGGGCCAGCGCCAAGGATCAGGATGCTTTTTATGTCTGTACGTTTTGGCATGGTCTTCTCGGCTCCTGATTATTTAGCGGTCTTACGGTATTGCTCGATAAGTTCGATGAAGTGATCGAACAGCGGCGCGGCGTCGTGCGGGCCCGGGCTGGCTTCCGGGTGGCCCTGGAAGCTGAACGCTGGCTTATCGGTACGATGAATCCCCTGCAGGGTGCCATCGAACAGTGATTTATGCGTCACGCGCAGGTTAGCCGGCATTGACGCTTCATCGACGGCAAAACCGTGGTTCTGCGCGGTGATCATCACCGTGTTGTTATCAATATCTTTCACCGGGTGGTTACCACCGTGGTGGCCGAACTTCATCTTGATGGTGTTCGCACCGCTCGCCAGCGCCAGCAGCTGATGGCCGAGGCAGATGCCGAATACCGGGATGTCGGTTTCCAGGAAGGACTTGATGGCGTCGATAGCGTAGTCGCACGGAGCCGGGTCGCCAGGACCGTTAGAAAGGAAGATGCCATCCGGGTTCATCTTCAGTACGTCTTCGGCAGAGGTTTTCGCCGGAACTACCGTCAGACGGCAGCCGCGGTCAACCAGCATGCGAAGGATGTTGCGCTTGGCGCCGAAATCATAGGCCACCACGTGGAACGGCAGCTCGCTCTCTTTTTTCGCTTCCGGCAGGTCGCCTTCCAGCGTCCAGCTACCCTGCGTCCAGCTATAGGCTTCAGCGGTAGTCACTTCTTTCGCCAGGTCCATGCCGTTCAGACCCGGGAAGGCTTTCGCTTTTTCCAGCGCCAGCGTGGCATCGAGGTTATCACCCGCGATGATGCAGCCGTTCTGTGCACCCTTCTCGCGCAGCAGACGCGTTAACTTACGGGTATCGATATCAGCAATCGCCACGATGTTATGGCGCTTCAGGTAAGACGAGAGATCTTCAGTGCTGCGGAAGTTGCTGGCAATCAGCGGCAGGTCGCGGATGACCAGGCCTTGCGCATGTACCTGAGAAGATTCTTCGTCAGCCGCATTGGTGCCGACATTGCCGATATGAGGATAAGTAAGAGTAACGATTTGGCGAGAATAGGAAGGATCAGTGAGGATTTCTTGATAACCGGTCATTGAAGTATTGAAAACGACTTCCCCAACCGCCGAACCCGTTGCCCCTATGGCCCGACCGATAAACTGGGTTCCGTCTTCCAGAACCAATAGCGCTGACTTAATCAAAACACCCTCCAGAGAATATTCACTCACTTTATTTGCATATTAATTCATAACCATGCCATGAATCAATGCAAATGTGTTGCCAGCGGATTTTTGGCAAACGGCGGCATTCTGGAGATTGGGAGGCTAAAAGTCAACTTAAAACGGATATTTTGTTTATCCTTTTGCAAGCCTGGCGAGAGTAAAGCCACTTAAGCGACAAAAAGATCAGGTAAATCACTGTAGAAAACGCTTGCGCGCAAGTTTTAATGAAAAATTATTCGGCGAGGCAGTAAAAAGTGGACCAAATGGTCAAAATTTACATTTCAGTAACGAAAACAAGAGATAAAAGCGCTAGTTTTTAAGCTTTAGAGCAAAAATTAAAGAAAATGAGTTAAAATAAAAGGGCAATAAAATATTGCCCTATGCAATCAATATATTACGACTGCAATAACCACATCACGATGGGTAATAATGCTTACAGATTGTTGAGATCAAGCACATCTCGCATATCAAAAAGGCCGCTCTTCTTGCCTTTCAGCCACAAAGCGGAACGCACTGCACCATTGGCAAACGTCATTCGGCTGGAAGCTTTATGCGTAATTTCGACGCGTTCGCCAATATCGGCGAACATCGCCGTATGTTCGCCGACGATGTCACCCGCACGGACGGTAGCAAAACCAATCGTGCCCGGTACGCGTTCGCCGGTATGACCTTCGCGGGTATAGACCGCGCAGTCTTTTAAATCTTTATCAAGTGCATGAGCAATCGCTTCGCCCATCGCCAGCGCCGTGCCTGACGGCGCATCAACTTTGTAGCGGTGGTGCGCTTCAACAATCTCAATGTCGGTGTAGTTGCCCATCACCTTCGCCGCCTTCTCCAGTAGCTTCAGCATGACGTTAACGCCCACGCTAAAGTTTGCCGCGAAGACAATCGCAATTTCTTTCGATGCATCCTGGATGGCCTGCTTACCTGCGTCGTCAAAACCGGTGGTGCCGATCACCATCCCCTTACCGTGCTGACGGCAAAACGCCAGATGCGTCAGCGTCCCTTCCGGGCGGGTAAAATCGATAAATACATCGAAGTCATCCTTAACCGCCTCCAGGCTGCTTTGCACGGTGACGCCGGTCTTTCCTGCGCCCGCCAGTTCACCTGCATCGGCTCCCAACAGTGATGACCCTTCACGCTCCAGCGCCGCGCCCAGTGCCACGCCATCCATCTGAAGTGCCGCCTGAATCAGCTGACGGCCCATACGTCCACCCGCGCCCGCAATGGCGACACGGATCTGTGCATCATGCATAGTTATTCTCTTACGTTAAAATGATGTAAATCGTTTTCAGATTAACCAGCCTTCGCAAAGGCTGCCAACTGAAAACACCGATAATTAGAATTTAACGTGAAACAGACTTAAATATCAGTAAAAGACATGATTTTGTCGTCACGATAAAGTACGGGGCAAAAAAAAGGCCAGCACATGAGATGCTGGCCTTTCATCAGATAAGGGGTTATTCCACTTCGCGCGCATCGATACGCAGTTCTTTCGGGACCTCGAAAACAATGTTCTCTTCGCGTCCTTCCAGAGGAACCGCTTCACCGCCGCCGAGTTCCTGCAGGCGGACAATGACGTTCTGCACCAGAATATCCGGCGCGGAAGCCCCGGCCGTTACGCCGACGCAGGCCGCATTTTTCACCCACGCTTCCTGAATATCCGTCGCGTCGTCGATCAGAAATGCCGCTTTACCCATACGCTGTGCCAGTTCGGCCAGACGGTTAGAGTTAGAGGAGTTTTTCGAGCCGACCACCAGCACCACATCCGCCTGTTCAGCCAGCGCGCGCACCGCTTCCTGACGGTTGGTGGTGGCGTAGCAGATATCGTCTTTACGCGGCCCGACGATCTTCGGGAAGCGCTGGCGCAGTGCGTCAATCACGTCAGAGGTATCGTCGACGGAGAGCGTCGTCTGGGTCATAAACGACAGACGGGCTTCGTTTTTGACGTTCAGCGTCAGGACATCTTCAGGCGACTCCACCAGGTACATGCCCCCTTCCGGGTTACTGTACTGGCCCATCGTGCCTTCGACTTCCGGGTGACCCGCGTGGCCAATCAGAATCGACTCTTCACCACGACGGCTGGCGCGCGCCACTTCCATATGCACTTTCGTCACCAGCGGACAGGTGGCATCAAAGACCGTCAGATCGCGGCTTTTCGCTTCGTTACGGACGGCCTGAGAGACGCCGTGCGCGGAGAAGATCAGGATCGCGCCGTCCGGCACTTCGCTAATCTGCTCGATGAAAATGGCACCACGCTCGCGCAGGCTGTCGACCACGTAGCGGTTGTGCACCACTTCGTGACGCACATAAATCGGCGCGCCGTAAATTTCCAGCGCGTTTTCAACAATGCTGATAGCGCGGTCTACACCGGCGCAGAAGCCGCGCGGGTTAGCCAACAGGATCTGCATTTCAGGCCTCCAGTGCTGGGTCAATCTCCAGTACTTCAACATCAAAATGAACGGTACGCCCGGCAAGCGGATGGTTGAAATCAACGGTAATGGAGTCACCGTTGATTTCGCGGATCACGCCAGGCATTTCGCTGCCGTCCATAGCGGTAAAGAGCATAATCGCCCCAATTTCCGGCTCACCCGCGTCCATAAATTCGCGACGCGAGAAGTACTGGATCAGATCCGGGCTTGGCACACCAAACGCAGCATCTGGCTCCAGCGAAAAGGCTTTTTTCTCGCCCTCTTTCAGGCCAAGAAGCTGCTGCTCAAGACCTTCAGACAGGGAGGTATCGCCAAGACGGAACAGGGCCGGTTTGCCGTTATTGCGGGTGGATTCAGCCGTGGAGCCATCATCCAGCTTCAGCGTGAAGTGGACGAGAACCGCGCTGTTGCTCTGTACAGATTTAGACATGCAAATTGCTCGCTTGTTTTGGGTCACCTGTTGCCCGGTGGCGCTACGCTTACCGGGCCTACGGGAGGCCACAAATTCTGTAGGCCGGGTAAGCGTAGCGCCACCCGGCATTGATGCTTACGCCTGCTCTTTCGCGGCCGGTTTCGGCAAGAAACCTTCCAGCACGATTAACGCCGCACCGATGCAAATTGCGCTATCGGCGAGGTTAAAGGTCGCGAAGTGCCAGTCGCCGACGTAGAAGTCGATCATATCGACCACAAAGCCGTGCCACAGGCGATCGAACAGATTGCCCAGTGCGCCGCCAATGATCAGCGCGTAGGCGATGTTATTCAGCTTTTGCGTTGCCTTCGAACGGTACATCAGCACTGCCAGTATGACGCAAATACCTAAAGCGATACCCGCGAAGAACCAGCGCTGCCAGCCACCGCTGTCAGCAAGGAAGCTAAACGCCGCACCGTAGTTACGTGCGTAGTGCAGGTTAAGCGACGGGAACAGCGGGACCGTCTCCCCCAGAGCAAAGTTCTGGAGGATCAGGAACTTGCTGCCCAGATCGATAATCAGCACTACCACAACCAGCCACAGCCAGCGCAGTCCTGTTGAACAGAGAGTTTTACTCATCAGGCAAACTTACGTTTTTCGCCGTCACCGGCGACGTTGCTTACACAGCGTCCGCAGATGTCTGCGTGTTCCGCCACCTGGCCGACATCGGTGGTGTAATGCCAGCAACGCGGGCATTTCTCACCGTCGGCTTTGCTCAGCGCGACTTTCAGTCCTTTGAGCAGCTCGCTCTGCTGAGCATCAGCAGAGGCCTCGGCATAATCCGCAACTTTCGCACCGGAGGTCAACAGGACAAATCGTAATTCATCACCCAGCGCGGTCAGTTTTGCCGCCAGCTCAGGTTCGGCGTACAGGGTGACTGCCGCTTCCAGAGAGCCGCCGACTTTCTTGTCCGCACGCGCCTGCTCGATAACCTTGTTCACTTCGCCACGCACTTTCAGCAGCTCGTCCCAGAAGGCATCGTTCATCGCTTCGGTGCTGGAGAGATCGAACAGACCTTCGTACCACTCGCCCGTGAAGACATATTTCTCACGGTCCCCTGGCAGGTAGCCCCAGATTTCATCCGCGGTGAAGGACATGATCGGCGCCATCCAGCGAACCAGCGCTTCAGCGATGTGGAACAGGGCGGTCTGGCAGCTACGACGCGCCACGCTGTCCGCTTTCGCGGTGTACTGGCGGTCTTTGATGATGTCGAGGTAGAACGAGCCCATCTCGATGGAGCAGAAGCGCATCAGGCGCTGTACCACTTCGTGGAAATCGTAAGATTCGTAAGCCTTCAGGATATCTTCCTGTGCCGCTTTCGCGCAACCTACCGCCCAGCGGTCCAGCACGACCATCTCTTCCGGTTTCACCATGTCCTTCACTGGATCAAAACCGTTCAGGTTCGCCAGCAGGAAGCGCGCGGTGTTACGGATACGACGATAGCTGTCGGCAGCACGCTTCAGGATCTCGTCAGACACCGCCATTTCGCCGGTGTAGTCGGTAGAAGCCACCCACAGACGCAGGATGTCTGCGCCCAGCTTGTTCATCACATCCTGCGGAGAAACGGTGTTCCCGATGGATTTAGACATCTTACGACCCTGACCATCCACGGTGAAGCCGTGAGTCAGTACCTGGCGATAAGGTGCTTTACCTTTCATGGCGGTGGAGATCATCAGGGATGACATGAACCAGCCGCGGTGTTGGTCAGACCCTTCCAGATACATGTCGGCAGCGTGACCGGCAAACTCTGGACGCACGTCAACCACCGAGGCGTGGGTCGAACCAGAGTCGAACCACACGTCCAGGGTATCTGGCACTTTCTCGTAGTTGTCCGCGTCCGCGCCCAGGATGTCGCGGGCATCGAGATCCCACCACGCCTGAATGCCGTCAACTTCGACGCGCTTCGCCACTTCTTCCATCAGTTCCAGGGTATTCGGGTGCAGTTCCTGCGTCTCTTTATGCACGAACAGAGACATCGGCACGCCCCAGGTACGCTGACGGGAGATACACCAGTCAGGACGGTTAGCGACCATGGATTCGATACGCGCCTGGCCCCAGTCCGGGATCCACTGCACGCCTTTGATCTCTTTCAGAGACTGCTCACGCAGGCCTTTCTGATCCATGCTGACGAACCACTGCGGGGTTGCACGGAAGATGATCGGCGTCTTGTGACGCCAGCAGCATGGATAGCTGTGCTGCATTTTCTCAACGTGCAGCAGCGCGCCGCTGGTGCGCAGCATATCTACGATGATGTCGTTGGCTTTAAAGACGTTGATACCGTCCAGAGCCGGATAAGTACCAGGCAGGTACGAGCCGTCCGGCCCCACCGGGTTAGCGATTTCCAGACCGTACTTCAGGCTGATGTTGTAGTCGTCAGGACCGTGACCACCGGCGGTGTGTACCGCACCGGTACCGGCTTCCAGCGTAACGTGGTCGCCCAGGATGGCCGGAACGTCGAAGCCCAGGAACGGGTGTTTGAAGCGCATCAGTTCCAGCGCGTCGCCTTTCACGGTGCCCAGCACGGTGTAGTCGGTGATGTTCGCGCGTTTCAGCACGCTCTCCACCAGATCTTTCGCCAGGATAACCGCGCGACCCTCAATCTGCACCAGCGCGTAGTCAAACTCACCGGACAGGGAGATTGCACGGTTGGCTGGCAGCGTCCACGGCGTGGTGGTCCAGATCACCAGCGAGACCGGGCCGTTAACGGAGGAGACACCAAATTTGGCTTTCACCGCATCCTGATCGACAGCGTCGAACGCCACGTCGATAGAAGGCGAGGTTTTGTCGTAATACTCTACTTCGGCTTCTGCCAGCGCAGAACGGCAGTCCACGCACCAGTGCACCGGCTTCGCGCCTTTGTGCAGGTGGCCGTTACCGATGATTTTGCCCAGCGCACGGATGATGTTGGCTTCAGTTTTGAAGTCCATAGTCAGGTACGGGTGCGACCAGTCGCCCAATACGCCCAGACGGATAAAGTCCGCACGCTGGCCGTCAACCTGCGTGGCAGCGTATTCGCGGCATTTTGCGCGGAACTCAGCGGCGGTGAACTTCTCACCTGGCTTGCCAAACTCTTGCTCCACTTTCAGCTCGATTGGCAGACCGTGGCAGTCCCAGCCCGGAACGTAAGGCGAGTCATATCCCGTGAGGCCTTTGGACTTCACGATAATGTCTTTCAGAATCTTGTTTACAGAGTGACCAATATGAATGCTGCCATTCGCATAGGGAGGGCCATCATGCAGAATGAAGGTTTTTTTGCCTTTTTTGGCTGCACGAATGATGCCGTACAGGTCATCATCGGTCCAACGCGCCAGCATTCCCGGTTCGCGCTTGGCGAGATCGCCGCGCATCGGGAACCCTGTTTCCGGCAAATTCAGGGTTGATTTATAGTCACTCATCAGATTCTCGGTTCCGTATTTATCACGTAGGCATTTAAGCCGGGTTCATAGCCCAAAAAACTCGCGGGCCGTCAATTCATCACGCGCAATCTGCGCTTTTAGTTCATCCAGTGAAGCAAATCGCTGCTCATTGCGTATTTTTTTACGCAGTATTACATCTATATGGCGACCATAAAGGTCCATTACAACGTCCAGCAGGTGCACTTCTAACTGTTGACGTACACCGGCGACAGTGGGACGCGTGCCAATGTTGGCAACGCCGTAAAACGGCTTATCGCCCAGTCCTGCCACTTCCACCGCATAGACCCCTTTAACCGGGGAAACCTGACGACGCAGCGGGATATTCGCCGTCGGGAAACCTATCGTGCGCCCCAGGGCGTCGCCATGCACGACGCGGCCTGAGATGGTAAACGGATGCCCCAGCAGCGTTTCTGCCGTATCCAGTTCATCATTCGCCAGCGCCTGACGCACCGCCGTGCTGCTGACGCGCACGCCGCCTTCACAGAAGGTCATCGCGCTGGTCACGTCAAAACCGTACTCCAGGCCCGCCTTCTGTAATAGCAAGAAATCGCCCTGCCGACCAGCGCCAAAGCGGAAATCATCCCCCACGGCGAGAAACTGTACGCCAAGACGCTTAACCAGCAGGTCGCTGACGAAATTTTGTGCTGTCAGTGCGGCAAAGCGACGATCGAAACGCACGCACAGCACGTAGTCCACGCCGGACTCTGCCAGGTAGCGCAGCTTCTCACGCAGGCGAGTGAGACGGGCGGGCGATTTATCCCCCGCAAACAGCTCCAGCGGTTGCGGTTCGAAAATCATCACCACCACGGGCAGGCCACGGGCCTCCCCCTCTTTACGCAATCCCTGCAACAGCGCCTGATGACCACGATGCACGCCGTCGAAATTACCAATAGTCAGCACGCACCCGTGTGGTGCGCTGCTGAGATTATGTATGCCGCGTATCAGCTTCATGTCTGGCTCAAAACAGTGAAAATCGCCAAAGTATACCTTGTACCGCGGTTAAGGTTAACCGGCGATTGTTCGCGCAAAACAGAAAGCCGTAATGATTTCATCAGGCTGACCTTTCACAGCGAAAAAATCTGCGCGTGAACTGCGATTTTTATACCGAAAGGCTGTATTCACGCAAGACAAGCTGGTAGAATCCTGCGCCATCACTACGTAACGTAGCGTCGCTTTTTAACGGCGCTTATTTGCACAAATCCATTGACAAAAGAAGGCAAAGAGGGCATATTCCTCGGCCTTTGAATTGTCCACATAGATCATATTTGGGAGTTGGACTTGGCTAATATCAAATCAGCTAAGAAACGTGCCGTTCAGTCTGAAAAGGCTCGTAAGCACAACGCAAGCCGTCGCTCTATGATGCGTACTTTCATCAAGAAAGTATACGCAGCAATCGAAGCTGGCGACAAAGCTGCAGCGCAGAACGCATTTAACGAAATGCAACCAATCGTGGATCGTCAGGCTGCTAAAGGTCTGATCCACAAAAACAAAGCAGCGCGTCATAAAGCAAACCTGACCGCGCAGATCAACAAACTGGCTTAATCGCTACTTGTTGTTGCTTGTTTAAAGAACCCGCTTAACGCGGGTTTTTTTATGTCTTCAGATTGCCGGTGGCGTAAACAGCGCCGAGTAGTCACGGTTGCAGATTCGCTGCACCGCCGGGTGCTGAATCATTCTTTCGGCAAATATGGCGTGATACTCCTCCATCACGTTATCCACTCTGCCAATCTCCGTAATCTTGTTGTCTGAATAGAGATCGAGCACGTACAGCGTTGGCGCAACGAAGATGGCATTGTGCGCTTCGCCAAAGGCTTTCATCAGTGCCGCATCGTCGAATTCACCGAGGATCTCCACCTTCAGCCCCTGCGAGTTAAACCAGTTCAACAGCTTACGCCCGAGCATTGACCGCCTTCCCGGCACCAATAAGCGACGCTCTTCCAGACAGGCCGGGAAGGGTTTTTCCGGCGGTGGATTAATGCACCAGAAGCTGACACCGCATTCGCCAATCTTCACTGAGAACAGCCCTTCCTGCTGCGTGGAGTCGATGGGGCAGTCCGAGATAATCATATCCAGCTTATGCTGGCTCAGCTGTTCCAGCAGCATCTCGTGGGTGGATTCAAAGCAGCGCAGATGGATTTGTTCATCTTCCACCACCGCGGCATCCAGCACGCCGCTCACCAGCCGTTTGGACAGCGCATCCGCCACGCCGACGTCAAAGAGCAGGTTAGACTCTTTGCGATAGTTGACGATATCCAGCATCTCCTGGCTCAGGGTGAACATCTTGTCCGCATAGCGAAAGACCAGTTCCCCAAGTTCGCTTGGCTCAATCCCGCGGCCTTTACGCTTGAACAGCTTGCCCTGCAGGCGCTCTTCCAGCGCCTTGATTTGGCCGGTAATGGTCTGCGGCGTGAGATAGAGCGCCTCAGCCGCCCCCACCACCGAGCCCTGCTTGTAGACGTGCCAGAAGTAGTAAAGATGGTTGTAATTCAAATGAGACATAGCGTCTTCACTCCCTGAGTATGTAACGGGAGAAGGCTCATCTTCTCCCGGTTTCCGTTATGCCTGGACAGCCTGTCCGGGCAATTTCACCTTCAACAAGGTATAACCGATTACCGCGGCCAGTAATGACCCGATAAGAATGCCGAGCTTCGCCCAGACGATGAGTTCAGGGGCATTTGCGCCAAACGCCAGCGTCGAGATAAAGATCGACATGGTAAATCCAATACCACACAGCACGCCGACAGCCATAATCTGACCAAAGGTGGTGCCGTTCGGCAGCGATGCCAGCTTCATCTTCAGCGCCAGCCAGCAGAACAGGCTGATCCCCAGCGGTTTACCAATAAACAGCCCGGCAATAATGCCCAGCGGCAGGACAGACGTCAGCCCATCCAGCGTCACGCCCTGCAGGGAAACGCCGGCGTTAGCAAAGGCAAACAGTGGCAGGATCACAAAGGCGACCCACGGGTGAAGGACATGCTCAAGCTGTTTAGCAGGGGATTTACCCTCCTGCGGTTTTAGCGGCACAAAGAAGCCAACAATCACCCCGGCCAGCGTGGCATGCACGCCGGATTTCAATACCGCTGTCCAGAGTACCATCCCCACGAGGATGTAAATGCCAATGCGGCGGACATTGAAAATGTTCAGCAGCGCCAGGACCGCAAGTGCGCCTGCCGCCACGCTCAGCGACAGAATCGACAGATCGCTGGTATAAAACAGCGCGATAATCACGATCGCGCCCAGATCATCAATGATCGCCAGCGCCATCAGGAAGATTTTCAACGCCATCGGCACGCGGCTGCCGAGCATGGCTAAGACACCGAGCGCAAACGCGATATCCGTTGCCGCCGGGATAGCCCACCCGTCACGCGCAACAGGATCCTGCCAGGTAAACGCAAGGAACAGCAGTGCGGGAACGACCATCCCGCCGATAGCGGCGATCACCGGAAAGGCGGCGCGCTGACGGCTTGCGAGGGAGCCCAACACCAGCTCCCGTTTGACCTCAAGTCCCACCAGCAGGAAGAACACCGCCATTAGCGCATCGTTGATCCACAGCAGCATGTTCTTGTTAATTTCCAGCGCCCCGACCTTCAGCTCAACGGGTGTTTCCAAAAATGCGTGATAGAGATCGCGCGTCATGCCCAGGTTCGCCAGCACCATTGCGGCTGCCGCGGCAATAATCAGGATCACACCACCGGACGCCTCACTGCTAAAGAAACGGTGTAGTAATTTCATTTAAGTTCTCTCTTTTACAACAATACCTCGATAAAACCATAATACCAAGCCAAATAGCTCGGCAAAAACAGATTAATATTGAGTGTAGACTCAGTTTTACCGATCTATCCCCCAAAATAAAAAAGCCCGGAATCGCTTCCGGGCTTTATATCGTTGAAAACCGGCTAACAGATTAGCGGGTCAAGTCGTCGAAGAATTTTTTGACGCCATCAAAGAAGCTTTTGGAGCGCGGACTGTTTTTCTCGCCCGTTGGGCCGCCAAAGCTCTCCTGCAGCTCTTTCAGTAGCTGTTTCTGCTTGTCGTTCAGCCCCACTGGGGTTTCTACAACCACACGGCACAGCAGGTCGCCCTGAGCACCGCCGCGAACGGACTTCACGCCTTTACCGCGCATGCGGAACAGCTTACCGGTCTGGGTTTCGCCCGGGATCTTCAGATTGACGCGACCATCAAGGGTAGGCACTTCAATTTCACCACCGAGCGCCGCCATGGCGAAGTTGATCGGCACTTCACAGTACAGGTTGTTACCTTCACGCTCGAAGATGGCATGCTGCTTCACCTGAACCTGAACGTACAGATCGCCTGCCGGTGCGCCGTGCTCACCTGCTTCGCCCTCACCTGCCAGACGGATGCGGTCGCCCGTATCCACGCCTGCCGGGATTTTGACGGACAGGGTCTTGGTTTTCTCAACGCGACCATGACCGTGGCATTTAGTGCACGGATCTTTAATCAGCGTACCGCGGCCATGACAGTGAGGACAGGCCTGCTGTACTGCGAAGAAGCCCTGACGCATCTGCACCTGACCGGAACCGTGACAGGTTGGACAGGTCTGCGGCTGGGTACCCGCTTTCGCGCCGCTGCCGTGGCACACGTCACACTCTTCCAGCGTCGGGATACGGATCTCTTTGGTGACACCGCGAACGGCCTCTTCCAGCGTCAGCTCCATGTTGTAGCGCAGGTCTGCGCCGCGCGCTGCGCGCTGACGACCACGACCGCCGCCAAAGATATCGCCGAACACGTCGCCGAAGATGTCGCTGAAATCAGCACCGCCGCCAAAGCCGCCGCCACCGAATCCGCCGCCGCCCATGCCGCCCTGTTCAAAGGCTGCGTGGCCGTACTGGTCATAGGCCGCACGTTTTTGTGCATCGGTCAGGACTTCGTAGGCTTCTTTGATCTCTTTAAATTTTGCTTCAGCCTCTTTATCCCCCTGGTTGCGGTCCGGGTGGAATTTCATGGCCAGGCGCTTATACGCCTTTTTGATTTCACGCTCTTCCGCAGTTTTCGGAACGCCTAAAATCTCGTAATAGTCTTGCTTTGCCATTGGTTTTTTTAAGCCCCTTAACATGCGAGCACGGGCGTGGAGAGTTCTCCTACGCCCGTGCCGATTAATTACCCTGCATCAGGGCGATTATTTTTTGTCTTTAACTTCTTCGAACTCAGCGTCGACAACGTCGTCGTCTTTCGCGTTGTTCGCGGAAGCGTCAGCGCCCGCTTGCTGCTGCGCGTGCTGCTGCTGAGCAATTTCCATCAGCTTCTGGGAAGCCTGTGCCAGCTCCTGCATCTTCGCTTCGATATCCGCTTTGTCTTCGCCTTTCAGAGACGTTTCCAGCGCGGTCAGTGCAGCTTCGATAGCCGTTTTATCTTCCGCTGGCAGTTTGTCGCCCGCTTCTTCAACCTGCTTACGGGTGCTGTGCAGCAGATGGTCACCCTGGTTACGGGTCTGAACCAGCTCTTCGAACTTACGGTCAGATTCCGCGTTCGCTTCTGCTTCACGAACCATTTTCTGGATCTCTTCTTCGTTCAGACCGGAAGAAGCCTTAATGGTGATCTTCTGCTCTTTACCGCTGTTTTTGTCTTTCGCGGAAACGTGCAGGATACCGTCAGCATCGATATCGAAGGTCACTTCGATCTGCGGCATGCCGCGTGGTGCCGGGTTGATACCATCCAGGTTGAACTGACCCAGAGATTTGTTATCAGACGCACGTTTACGCTCACCCTGCAGCACATGGATGGTTACCGCAGACTGGTTGTCTTCAGCGGTAGAGAACACCTGGCTGTGCTTGGTCGGGATAGTGGTGTTTTTAGTGATCAGCGCAGTCATCACGCCGCCCATGGTTTCGATACCCAGAGACAGCGGGGTAACGTCCAGCAGCAGAACGTCTTTCACTTCACCGGTCAATACACCACCCTGAACGGCAGCACCGATAGCAACGGCTTCGTCCGGGTTAACATCTTTACGTGGCTCTTTACCGAAGAACTCAGCCACTTTCTTCTGGACCATTGGCATACGGGTCTGACCACCAACGAGGATAACGTCATTGATATCAGACACGGACAGGCCAGCATCCTGCAGAGCAACTTTCAGTGGCTCGATAGAACGGTTCACCAGGTCTTCGACCAGGCTTTCCAGTTTTGCACGGGTCACTTTGATGTTCATGTGTTTAGGACCGGTCGCATCTGCAGTAATGTACGGCAGGTTAACGTCGGTCTGCTGAGCGGAAGACAGTTCGATCTTCGCTTTCTCAGCGGCTTCTTTCAGGCGCTGCATGGCCAGCGGGTCGTTACGCAGGTCGATGCCCTGATCTTTCTTGAACTCGTCTACGAGGTAGTTGATCAGACGGGTATCGAAGTCTTCACCACCCAGGTGGGTATCACCGTTGGTTGCCAGAACTTCGAAGGTTTTTTCGCCGTCAACTTCGTCGATTTCGATAATAGAGATATCGAAGGTACCACCACCCAGGTCGTAAACCGCGATAGTGCGGTTGCCCACTTCTTTATCCAGACCGTAAGCCAGAGCCGCTGCGGTAGGTTCGTTGATGATACGTTTTACTTCCAGACCTGCGATACGGCCAGCATCTTTGGTAGCCTGACGCTGAGCATCGTTAAAGTAGGCAGGTACGGTGATAACGGCTTCAGTTACTGGCTCACCCAGGTAATCTTCAGCAGTCTTCTTCATTTTTTTCAGCACTTCAGCAGAGATCTGCGGTGGTGCAGTTTTGGTGCCTTTCACATCAAGCCATGCATCGCCGTTATCTGCTGCGATGATTTTGTAAGGCATGATAGAAACGTCACGCTGAACTTCTTCGTCCTGGAAGCGGCGGCCGATCAGGCGTTTAATCGCAAACAGGGTATTTTGCGGGTTTGTCACTGCCTGACGTTTAGCCGGCTGACCAACCAGAGTTTCACCATCCTGGGTATAAGCAATGATAGAAGGCGTGGTGCGATCGCCCTCGGCGTTCTCCAGCACGCGTGCAGTAGTGCCGTCCATAATCGCTACACAAGAGTTGGTCGTACCCAGGTCGATACCAATAATTTTACCCATCTAAACGTCTCCACTAAAAATTCAGTCAACATGTGGTTGTGTACCTGTAATAAGGGCAGAACGTGCTTTTTCAACTGCCCAGATTTGATTTTTTTCAGGTCCACACACTGCGGTTGACTACAAGATGGGGTCGCTACGGCATCCATCAAGGGGCAAGCGTAAAAAAATTTTTAATTTCACCCTGATGAGATCATAGACGGCATCGATTGCGCCCATTATGATGCCGCGCCCCGTCAGGGAGTAATGACGCGGGTTTAACCATTTCACCATATTAATGATGATTTTTTTGAGGACTTATGGGCAACACTAAGTTGGCTAATCCGGCTCCGCTGGGCCTGATGGGTTTTGGCATGACCACTATCCTGCTGAACCTGCACAACATCGGGATGTTCCCGATGGATGGCATTATCCTGGCGATGGGCATTTTTTACGGCGGCATCGCACAAATCTTCGCGGGTCTGCTGGAATATAAGAAAGGCAACACCTTCGGCTTAACCGCCTTCACCTCTTACGGCTCGTTCTGGCTGACGCTGGTCGCTATCCTGCTGATGCCTAAAATGGGTCTGGCAGACGCAGCGAATGCCCACTTCCTGGGCGTGTATCTGGGTCTGTGGGGCGTCTTCACCCTGTTCATGTTCTTCGGCACGCTGAAGGGGAACCGCGCGCTGCAGTTCGTCTTCCTGAGCCTGACCGTACTGTTCGCCCTGCTGGCCATCGGCCACCTGGTGGATAACGAAGGCATCGTACACGTTGCAGGCTGGATTGGCCTGGTATGCGGCGCAAGCGCTATCTACCTGGCCATGGGTGAAGTGCTGAACGAGCAGTTCGGCCGCACTATTCTACCGATTGGTGAAAAACACTGATTCGTCTGTCGTGCCCGCCTCGCGGGCACGATTTTCCCCTGACTGCCGAAGCCAAATCCCCAATACCAGCCCCATTAACGACAACGCCAGCACGTACCAGGCCGGCGCCAGGGGAGACACACCCATTAATACCGTCACCGCAATCGGCGTCAGTCCGCCAAAGATGGCATACGAGACGTTGTAAGAAAATGAGATGCCGGTGAAGCGCACCTCAGGCGGAAACGCGCGTACCATCACATACGGTACCGCCCCGACAACGCCTACGCACAGGCCTACCACACCGTACAGCAGGAACAGCTGTTCAGGGTGGCTGCCTGCCAAATGGTAAAACGCCCAGCTTGATACGGCCAGTAACAGGCTGCCGACGATAAAGGTCACGCTGGCACCGAAACGATCGGCAGCCAGCCCGGCGGCAAGACAGCCAAAGCAAAGCATAATGGTCGCGATACTGTTCGCCTGTAACGTCACTGCCGGGGCGAACCCGTACTGTTTTTGCAGCCAGACCGGCGACATCAAAATCACCACCACGATGCCCGCCGAGAGCAGCCAGGTGAGCAGCATCGACACCACGACCGCTTTTTTATGGCGCACCACCACGGCTTTGACCGGCAACTCCTGAGCCAGCGCTTTGCGCTGCTGCATCTCAAGGAAAATCGGCGTCTCCTGCAACCAGCGACGCAGGTACATCGCCACCAGGCCAAACGCTCCGCCCAGCAGGAACGGTAAGCGCCAGCCCCAGTCGTGCACAGCCTGCTGCGTCATGCTGGTGTTTACAATGGTCGCAACGATGGAACCAAGCAAAATCCCCACCGTTAACCCCGCGGTTAAGGTGCCGCAGGCGATACCAATGCGGCGCGCCGGAACATGTTCCGCAACAAACACCCACGCCCCCGGTACCTCACCACCGATCGCCGCCCCCTGAAGAATACGCATCAGTAGCAGCAATAACGGGGCAACAATACCCATTGAGGCATAGGTTGGCAGCAGGCCAATTGCCAGCGTCGGCACGGCCATCAGCAGGATACTCAGGGTAAACATTTTCTTGCGCCCGACCAGATCGCCAAAGTGCGCCATCACAATGCCGCCCAGCGGACGTGCCAGATATCCGGCAGCAAAAATGCCGAAGGTTTGCACCTGTCGCAGCCATTCCGGGATATCCGCCGGGAAGAACAACTCCCCTACCACAGCGGCGAAGAAAACAAAGATGATGAAGTCGTAAAACTCCAGCGCGCCGCCCAGAGCGGCGAGCGTGAGGGTTTTGTAATCCTGTCGATTCAGAGGTCGGGTGTTATGTGACATAGCGAACCATTGTGCATGTGTTGTGGATTATTTTTTACAGCAATCGTAAAGAAAAAATTACTATATCGTAAATCCATTTACACGCCACTGCGGCTGACGCTAATGTCACATTTTAATTAATTTCAGGAGATTGTCTCGCGGCGGGCGCTTTTAGGACGAAATGCTGCTACCACTTTGTCGTCCGTCTCGACGTACGGCCCCTCCAGCAACTGTATACAATACGGTACACTTGCAAAGATGCCGTGGACGATGACGCTGCCATCCTCCGCTTTCAGTCCTTCCAGCGTCTCTTTGATGGACTTCGGCTGGCCTGGCAGGTTCAGAATCAGCGCCTGTTTGCGGATCACCCCCACCTGGCGAGACAAAATGGCTGTCGGGACAAAGTGTAGACTGATCTGACGCATCTGTTCACCGAAGCCTGGCATTTCACGATCGGCAATCGCCAGCGTCGCGTCCGGGGTAACATCGCGGCGCGCAGGGCCGGTTCCGCCCGTCGTCAGCACAAGGTGACAGCTCATTTCATCCACCAGCTCACACAGGGTCTGCTCGATGATTGGCTGTTCGTCCGGGATCAGGCGGGTCTGGATCTCAAACGGGGTGGTCAACGCGCTTGCCAGCCACTCTTCCAGAGCAGGGATGCCTTTATCCTGGTAAACGCCGCTGGAGGCGCGGTCGGAAATCGACACTAAGCCGATGCGTAAGGTATTCATATCCATTCCATTCAAAAAGTACTGATTAAAGGGAATGATACACGCAGAGGGGAAATTCAGACAGAGTACGAAAGAAGTAGCGTGACCGGGGACCCGGTCACGCAGAATGATTACAGCAGGTCGCCGATCATTTTTTCCAGTTTTTCCTGGTCAATAGCAAACTTACGGATACCGTCCGCCAGTTTGTCTACCGCCATTGGATCCTGGTTGTGCTGCCAAAGGAACTCGGATTCAGTGATGCGCTCTGGGCGTGCTTTCACTTCACCGGTGTAGGACAGTTTGCGCTCGATGGTACCTTCGCTTTCTGCCAGCTCTTTCAGCAGCGCAGGGGCGATGGTCAGGCGGTCACAGCCAGCCAGTTCGATGATTTCACCGACGTTACGGAAGCTTGCGCCCATCACCACGGTCTCATAACCATGCTGTTTGTAGTATTCGTAGATTTCAGTCACGGAAACCACGCCTGGATCTTCAGAAGCCGCGTACTCTTTCTTGTCGGTGTTGGCTTTGTACCAGTCCAGAATACGGCCTACGAACGGAGAAATCAGGTATACGCCAGCTTCAGCACAAGCACGCGCCTGCGCGAAGGAGAACAGCAGGGTCAGGTTACAGTTGATGCCTTCTTTTTCCAGCTGCTCCGCCGCGCGGATGCCCTGCCAGGTAGACGCCAGTTTGATCAGGATACGGTCGTTGCTGATGCCCGCATCGTTGTACAGTTTGATCAGACGTTTTGCTTTAGCAATTGACGCTTCGGTGTCGTAGGACAGACGTGCATCCACTTCGGTGGAGATACGGCCCGGGACCAGTTTCAGAATTTCCAGACCGATGTTCACGGCCAGTTTATCAGTGGCATCCACAACCTGCTGCGCGCGGTCATTGCTCTGTGCTTTCGCCCAGGTCACGGCCTCGTCAATCAGTTTGCGATACTCAGGGATCTGTGCGGCGTTAAGGATCAGAGAAGGGTTAGTTGTGGCATCCTGCGGCTGGTACAGCTTCATTGCCGCGATATCTCCGGTGTCAGCTACGACAGTGGTGAACTGACGAAGGGAGGTCAATTTATCCGTCATGATAGTGTTTCTCTTTTAACGTGCCCTGGATAATTCACGCTACCGACAGCATGCCTGCAGCGGAAAAATGACAGGTTTACTTGTTAGGGGGATGTAACCGGTCTGCCCTGATGATAACACGACGGAGGGGTAGCGCAACCGCAGACAGTGCGCTTAGGCAGAGTATGATAAACTGAGAATATTAACAGGCTGCTAAGCAACAGCATGCCCAATCAGTGGTAGCGCTTACATATTCACATTGGCATCAACAAGAGGGACGTTAATGCCTGATTTCTTTTTCTTTATTAACGAAGTCCTCTGGGGCTCGATAATGATTTACCTGCTCCTGGGAGCAGGTATCTGGTTTACGCTACGCAGTGGGTTTATCCAGTTTCGCTATATTCGCAAGTTTGGCAGAAGTCTGAAAAACAGCGTCACGCCCCATCCGGGCGGACTCACCTCGTTTCAGGCGCTGTGTACCAGCCTTGCGGCACGCCTTGGCAGCGGCAATCTGGCAGGCGTTGCGCTGGCCATCAGCGCAGGAGGGCCTGGCGCAGTGTTCTGGATGTGGGTCACGGCACTTCTGGGGATGGCCACCTCTTTCGCCGAAAGTTCGCTGGCACAACTCTACAAAGAGAAGGATAAAAGCGGACAGTTTCGCGGCGGCCCGTCATGGTATATGGCGCGTGGCTTAGGGATGCGCTGGATGGGCGTGCTGTTCTCGCTTTTTTTACTGTTCGCATACGGCCTCATTTTTAATACCGTCCAGTCAAACTCGGTTGCCCATGCTCTGCGCTATACCTTCTCCTGTCCGGAGTGGCTCACGGGCAGCGTGTTAGCCCTCTTTGTTTTGCTCGCCATTTCTGCCGGCCTTAGGGGCGTCGCCCGCCTGATGCAGTGGCTGGTGCCCATTATGGCTCTGCTCTGGGTTGCCGCGAGTCTGGTCGTTGCAGCACTGCATTTCGAACAGGTTCCGGGGGTCATTGCGTCCATCTTTAAAAGCGCCTTTGGCTGGCGAGAAGTCGCATCAGGCGCGCTGGGCTATACCCTGAGCCAGGCATTGATGGCAGGTTTTCAACGAGGCATGTTCTCCAATGAAGCCGGAATGGGTTCCACTCCCAACGTCGCAGCGGCCGCCTCTTCGTGGCCGCCACACCCGGCTGCGCAGGGTATTGTGCAGATGATCGGCGTCTTTATGGATACGGTGATCATCTGTTCCGCGAGTGCCATGATCCTCCTGCTGGCCGGCCCGGTCCCCCATACCTCGGATGCTGTCGGGATACAATTTCTTCAGCAGGCGCTGGTGAACCTGACCGGCGGCTGGGGGGCTGGCTTTGTCTCGCTCATACTGATGTTGTTCTCCTTCAGCTCAATTGTGGTCAACTATCTGTACGCTGAAAACAACCTCATTTTCCTGAGATTCAACGCTCGCCCTGCTATCCTCCTGCTTCGCCTGGGGGTGATACTGATGGTGTTCGCGGGCGCCCTTCTGACGATGCCTATGATCTGGCAGCTGGCGGATGTCATTATGGCGCTAATGGCAATCACTAACCTGACGGCGATCCTGCTGCTCTCCCCCGTTGTGACGCTTATTGCCAAAGATTATCTTCGCCAGCGCAAGCTGGGGGTTGCCCCGGTATTTGATGCATCACGTTACCCCGAAATTGCGTCACAACTTGCCCCTGGCACCTGGGATGATTTGCCCCGGCGATAACAGCTATCGATCAATTCAGGGCGATTTTTTGTTAAAGTCGCTCTAAATTTCCTGCAAGGACTGGATATGCTGATTCTGATTTCACCTGCAAAAACGCTCGACTACCAGAGCCCGCTCGCCACTGAGCGCTATACCCAGCCAGAACTGCTGGATTATTCACAGCAGCTGATCCGTGAAGCGCGCAAGCTCTCTGCGCCGCAAATCGCCTCGCTGATGGGCATCAGCGACAAGCTGGCGGACCTGAACGCGACCCGATTCCATGAATGGCATCCGGATTTCACCCCTGCTAACGCGCGTCAGGCGATTCTGGCGTTTAAAGGTGATGTCTATACCGGTCTGCAGGCGGAAGACTTCAGTGAAGCCGACTTCGATTTTGCCCAGCAGCATCTGCGTATGCTGTCGGGTCTGTATGGCGTACTGCGTCCGCTGGATCTAATGCAGCCGTACCGTCTGGAGATGGGCATTCGTCTGGAAAACGCCAAAGGCAAAGACTTGTACCATTTCTGGGGCGAAATCATCACCGATAAGCTGAACGCGGCGCTACGCGCTCAGGGCGATAACGTGGTGATTAACCTGGCATCCGATGAATACTACAAGTCGGTGAAACCGAAAAAGCTGGATGCGGAAATCATCAAGCCGGTCTTCCTGGATGAGAAAAACGGCAAGTTCAAGGTCATCAGCTTCTATGCCAAAAAGGCGCGGGGCCTCATGAGCCGCTATATCATTCAGAACCGCCTGACCAAGCCGGAGCAGCTGACCGATTTTAACAGCGAAGGCTATTTCTTTGACGAAGACGCGTCGGGGAAAGGCGAACTGGTCTTTAAACGCCACGAACAGTAAAACAACACCCCGCCTGCTGGCGGGGTGTTGCATTAATGGTGCTTCCAGTCCGGCCCTGGATGGCGATCGTCATGATGATGGTCGTGTCGATCGTCACGATCGCGATGTTCGTCATGCGGGCGCCAGTGGTTATCACGCCAGTCATAATGCGCCTTCCACCAGTCGTGGTCGCGCCAGCGGCCGCCGTCCCAGTAATGCCCGCTGTTGTCCCGGTCGCCAATCTGCAGTTTAACCGCCGGTACGAGGGTGATTTCGGATGCCTGTGCCGCCATGGGAGCGACCAGCACCAGTGAAAGCGCGATGAGTGCAGGTTTCAGTGTAGACATCTGTGACTCCTTATTCTTCTTGCCCAACGTGGGCCGATGTAAGGAGAGTACGCGAGGGGAACGGGGGATGTTATTCTCTGCAATCCTAAACGCTAAGTGACCGCATTTATTGGGAATTTCTGCTTTTTTCCTGCTTTATTCCTCCTTATTTTCTTCACAAAAAAGCCGGGTGGCGGCTTCGCCTTTCCCGGCCTAAAGATCGGTGCTGCTTTTGCCGGGTGGCGCTGCGCTTACCCGGCCTAAAAACCCCGTAGGTCCGGTAAGGCGTAGCCGCCACCGGGCAACACAATCACGCGCGAGTCATCATCAACTTACGCAGCGCGGCAAAATCCGCAGGCAGCTCGTGTGACAGCAGCGGCAGGTCGGCACGCTCGGCCAGCTCTTTTGGCAGCGGCAGCGTTTCGCCCAGGATCGCTTCCACGCTCTCTTTGAACTTGGCGGGATGGGCGGTACCGAGGAACAGACCATATTCCCCCGGGTTGAGCTGGTCGCGCAGTGCGCGATACGCAATTGCCGCGTGCGGCTCAGAGGTATATCCCACCGCCTTCAGCTCGCGCATGGTCGCTTTAGTGGTCTCATCCGTCACCGCCGCGTAGCCCAGGTCCACCAGACGCCATACCTTGCGGCGGAACAGCTCTTCCACGCGCGGCCAGTTGTTTGGCTGTGACACATCCATGGCATTGGAGAGCGTCGCCTGCGTCGCGTTCGGTGCCCATTTCCCGTCTTTCAGGAAGCGCGGCACGGTGTCGTTGGCGTTGGTAGCGGCGATAAAGCGCTTCACCGGCAGACCGAGCGATTTCGCCAGCAATCCCGCCGTCAGGTCACCGAAGTTACCGCTTGGTACGGACACCACCAGCTGATTGCGCGCTTCCTGTGGCAGCTGTGCTACCGCTTCGAAGTAGTAGCAAATCTGCGCCAGCAGACGGCTGATGTTGATGGAGTTGGCGGAATTCAGCCCCAGCGCGGCCTTCAGCTCTTCATCATCGAACGCCTGCTTGACCAGCGCCTGACAGGCATCAAAGTCACCGTCGATCGCCACGGTCTCAATGTTGCCGCCGAGCGTACAGAACAGTTTTTCCTGCAGCGGGCTGATTTTGCCTTTTGGATAGAGGATCACCACGCGGACGTTTTTCAGGCCGTAGAACGCATGCGCGACCGCGGCACCGGTATCGCCGGAGGTGGCTGTCAAAATGGTCACCGGCTTGTCGCCGCTGATGTGGGTCAGCATCTGCGCCATAAAGCGGCCACCGAAGTCTTTAAACGCCAGGGTCGGGCCGTGGAACAGCTCCAGACAACCGACGTCAGGCTCCACCTGCTGCACCGGAGCCGGGAAGGCAAACGCCGCACGCACGCGCTCTTCCAGCAGCTCCTGAGGGATTTCGTCGCCGATAAACGCAGACAGAATTTTGGTGCTGCGGGTGACAAAGTCCTGCTTCAGCAGTTCATCAATCTCGGTCAGCTGAAATTCCGGCAGGTCATGCGGGAAGAACAGCCCCTGATTTTTGCCCAGCCCCTGAGTCACTGCCTGCGCGAAGCTGACCTGCTCGTTATGATCTTTAAGGTTATAGAGTTTCATTCGTTATCCCAGTACTCGTGCGCCAGCCGTGTCCAGACGGCAAATATGAACAAAGCCTTCCTGATTTTGCAGGTAGTGTTTAGAGAGCCAGTCCGCCACGCGCTGCGCGGTGTCTGGCTTATCGCACAGGGCGAACAGCGTCGGGCCGGAGCCGGAGATGCCGCACGCCTGCGCGCCGATATCCATGGCGGCCTGTCGCGCCTCGTTAAAGCCAGGCAGCAGCTTCGTGCGGTACGGCTCGGCAATGACATCTTTCATCAGCTTCGCCGCCAGCTGCGGCTGACGGGTATAGCAGGCGTGGATAAAGCCCGCCAGATGACGTCCGTGAGCAATACAGTCCTGACGACGATATTGCGCAGGCAGGATCGCACGCGCTTCCGCGGTAGAGACCTTAATCCCCGGATATGCCAGCACCCACAGCCACTCATCAAACCCTGGCACCTGCTGGCTGATGATGCCATTTTCTTCGATCATCAGTTGCATACCGCCAAGGAAGCACGGTGCCACATTGTCGTAGTGGATACTGCCGGAGATACGCCCTTCCAGCTCGCCCATTAACCCCAGCAGGCGGCTGTTATTCAAAGGCTTGCCGCAGTGCTCGTTCATCGCCACCAGCGCGGCAACCACGGAACAGGCGCTGGAGCCCAGCCCCGAGCCAATCGGCATACTTTTTTCCAGCGTCATGGCGACCGGCACGTTTTTGCCGATCTCCTGACAGAAGCGTTCCCAGCACTGATAGACGATATTCTCGCGCGGGTCAGACGGAAGTTTGCTGGCGAATCGGCCCACGTTATTGAGGCTGAAACTCGCCGCCGCCTCAACCGTAACCGTATCGCCCAACAGCGAACCGTCCACCGGCGTGACCGCCGCACCCAGCACATCAAATCCGACGCTCATATTGGCGCTGGAAGCCGGGGCATAAACTTTGACCATGTTAAACTCCTAACTTCCATGACAGGGTACGCAACAGATCGGCAAACACACCCGCCGCTGTAACATCGTTCCCTGCGCCATAGCCGCGAAGCACCAGCGGCAATGGCTGATAATAGTGGCTGTAAAACGCGAGGGCGTTTTCGCCGTTTTTGACTTTGTACAGCGGGTCGTTGCCATCCACTTCGGCAATCTTCACCCGGCACACGCCATCTTCTTCAATGTTGCCAACATAGCGCAATACCTTACCTTCATCACGGGCTTTCGCCACGCGCGCGGCAAAAGCATCGTCAAGCTGGGGTAAATTCGCCATAAAGGTGCTGACATCACCGCTGCTGTCAAACTCGGCTGGCAACACGGGTTCAATCACAATGTCCGAAAGCTCCAGCTCGCGACCGGTTTCGCGCACGAGGATCAGCAGCTTACGCGCCACGTCCATGCCGGAGAGATCGTCACGTGGATCCGGCTCGGTATAGCCCAGCTCGCGCGCGGCGCGGGTGGCTTCCGAGAGGCTCATGCCCTCGTCCAGCTTGCCAAAGATAAACGACAGGGAGCCGGAGAGAATGCCGGAGAAACGCTGCAGTTCGTCGCCCGCATTCAGCAGATTTTGCAGATTTTCGATAACCGGCAGGCCTGCGCCCACGTTGGTGTCGTACAGGAACTTACGGCGCGACTTGCTCGCCGCCAGACGCAACTGGTGATAGTAATCCATCGACGAGGTGTTGGCCTTTTTGTTCGGCGTCACCACGTGGAAGCCTTCGCGCAGGAAATCCGCATACTGGTCGGCAACGGCCTGGTTTGACGTACAGTCGACAATCACCGGGTTAAGCAGATGGTACTCTTTTACCAGACGGATAAGGCGACCCAGATTAAACGGCTCTTTCGCCTCTTCCAGCCCGGCCTGCCAGTTTTCAAGATTCAGACCATGCACATTGGTCAGTAGCGCTCTGGAATTGGCAATACCGCAGACGCGCAAATCGATATGCTTCTTCTTGAGCCACGCCTGCTGACGCTTCACCTGCTCGAGCAGCGCGCCGCCGACACCGCCCACGCCAATCAGGAACAGTTCAATGACCTGATCGGTATTGAACAGCATCTGATGCACCACGCGCACGCCGGTGGTGGCATCGTCGTTATCCACCACAACGGAGATAGAACGCTCAGACGAGCCCTGGGCAATCGCCACGATATTGATGTTGGCGCGGGCCAGCGCGGCAAAGAACTTCGCGGAGATACCGCGCAGGGTGCGCATCCCGTCGCCCACAACGGAGATGACGGCCAGACGCTCCTGAATGGAGAGCGGCTCCAGCAACTCCTCTTTCAGCTCCAGATAGAACTCTTCTTCCAGCGCACGGCGCGCGCGCAGGCAGTCGGCCTGCGGCACGCAGAAGCTGATGCTGTACTCGGAAGAGGACTGCGTGATCAGCACCACCGAGATACCGTTGCGTGACATTGCGGCAAAGACGCGCGCCGCCATGCCGACCATGCCCTTCATCCCAGGACCGGAGACGCTGAACATCGCCATGTTATTGAGGTTGGAGATGCCTTTCACCGGCAGGCCATCTTCATCGGAGCTGGCACCAATCAGCGTGCCTGGCGCTTGCGGGTTACCGGTGTTTTTAATCAGGCAAGGGATCTGGAACTGGGCAATCGGGGAGATGGTACGTGGGTGAAGCACTTTGGCGCCGAAGTAGGAAAGCTCCATCGCTTCCTGGTAAGACATCGACTTCAGCAACCTGGCGTCCGGTACCTGGCGCGGGTCGCAGGTATACACGCCGTCGACGTCAGTCCAGATCTCACAACAGTCTGCGCGTAAACAGGCAGCCAGCACGGCGGCAGAGTAGTCGGAGCCGTTACGGCCCAGCACCACCAGCTCACCCTTCTCATTTCCGGCGGTAAAACCCGCCATCAGGATCATGTGGTCAGACGGGATTTTGCTCGCGGCGATACGGCGGGTTGATTCGGCAATATCAACGGTAGATTCGAGGTAGTGGCCCACCGCAAGCAGTTTTTCAACCGGATTGATGACGGTCACGCCGTGGCCACGCGCTTCCAGCAGGCCAGCCATGATGGCGATTGACAGTTTCTCACCGCGGCAGATCAGCGCCGCGTTGATGCTGTCCGGACACTGGCCCAGCAGGCTGATACCGTGCAGCACATGTTTGATCTGAGCAAACTCCTGCTCAACGAAAGACTTCAGCTGTGCGAGCGGGAAGCCGGGCTGTGCCTCCGCCAGCCCCTGCAGCAGCTCAGCGAAGATACGCTCGGCGTCGCTGATGTTCGGAAGTGCATCCTGACCACCGATGGTTTTTTCAATCATCGCCACCAGATGGTTCGTGATTTTTGCCGGGGCAGAGAGCACGGTCGCAACCTGCCCCTGCCTGGCGTTGCTCTCCAGGATATCGGCAACACGCAGAAAACGTTCTGTATTTGCCACTGATGTACCGCCGAACTTCAACACTCGCATGGTTCTACCTCGTTTCCTTTAGCCGAAAAAAAAGCCCGCACTGTTCAGGTGCGGGCTTTTTTTTGTTTTTCCTGTACGCGTCAGCCCGCATCGTTACCTGTGGTAATGATGATGGTTGTAGTAATGGTGGTGATGCTGATGCGTTTCATGGATGTTGTGTACTCTGTCATTATTATCTGTCTGTGCTGTATTCTTTTAGGGTTAAAGGATCGGGCACCTTAAGTCAATGAATTTTTAATTTGATCACAATTCCGCAGAGACTCACGCCCCGCTGTTTGCCGATTTATTTTCATCCGATTCCCCCAAATGCAACCCTCCATGACAGACAATTTCGCCATAGTAAAAACTTATGACAGCATTTTACTCGGCTAATTTTTTTTCAATATCGTGCAGCAAACGGTGCAACATTGCCGTGTCCCGCTGCTCAAGTCGTCCGAGACGCTGGTGTAGCCAGTCAGCCATTTTTTGATCGTCCGCCACATCCAGCCGCAAGAGCAAGTTCTCCACGCGAGCGCGAAGTGCAGCCAGCTGGTTTTCATCGGTTCCTGTATCGGGCGGCTGGGGGATTTGTATTAAGGATGCTAATTGATAGCAATAGACCATGACCGCCTGGCCTAAATTCAGAGACGGATAATCCGCGACCATCGGCGCGCCAGTCAAAACATCCGCCAGTGCCAGCTCTTCGTTAGTGAGTCCGGAATCTTCGCGGCCAAACACCAGCGCCGCTTTCTCAAGCCACTGGCTTTTCTCTTCCAGCATGGGCACCAGTTCAGCAGGCGTGGCGTAGTAATGGAACTTCGCGCGACTGCGGGCGGTGGTCGCAACGGTAAACGAAATGTCATGCAGTGCGTGGGCAAGCGTAGCGTAAGTCGTTATATTATCGAGAATATCTCCCGAACCATGCGCCACCCAGCGGGCAGCAGGCTCCAGGTGCGCAGTGCTGTCCACAATACGTAAATCGGTAAAACCCATGGTCTTCATGGCACGCGCCGCAGCGCCTATATTTTCTGCTCTGGCTGGGGCGACCAGTACAATCGACAGATGCATTTATGCTCTCTTTTTAATCAGTTAGCGGGTAAAAATGTGATGCACTTCAATATATTACGCAGCGCAAATTTACAAATTTGCAACACAAATCACCGAAATAGCGTTTCATAACAAATTAAAGACGCTAAACTATTTTGTGTCTGAACAATCAGTTAGAATGTTAACAGAAGACCATTATCCTTATGTTTTATAATGATAATGGCATCATGAATACCCTATTCTGATTGGATTCGCTTCGTTTATATATCAATGTCCGCAACTAGTTGGTTTATTGAAAAATTGTGACAAAGGCTAGCATTCGGCTACGATGATTTCATCAAACTGTTAACGTGCTACAATTGAACTTGATATATGTCAACGAAGCGTAGTTTTATTGGGTGTCTGGTGTCACTTAGCCTGTTATGTTGCTGTTAAAATGGTTAGGATGACAGCCGTTTTTGACACTGTCGGGTCCAAAGGGAAAGTACCCAAGACCAAGCTAATGATGTTGTTGACGTTGATGGAAAGTGCATCAAGAACGCAATTACGTACTTTAGTCACGTTAAGCCGATCATGTTAATTTGCGACATGCATCAGGCAGGTCAGGGACTTTTGTACTTCCTGTTTCGATTTAGTTGGCAATTTAGGTAGCAAACATGCAGACCCCGCACATTCTTATCGTTGAAGACGAGTTGGTAACACGCAACACGTTAAAGAGCATTTTCGAAGCAGAAGGCTACGATGTCTTTGAAGCGACCGATGGCGCAGAGATGCATCAGATCCTTTCTGAAAATGATATCAACCTGGTAATCATGGATATCAACCTGCCGGGCAAAAACGGGCTTCTTCTGGCGCGCGAACTGCGTGAGCAGGCGAACGTCGCGTTAATGTTCCTGACGGGCCGTGACAACGAAGTTGATAAAATTCTTGGCCTGGAAATCGGTGCGGATGACTACATCACCAAGCCGTTCAACCCACGCGAGTTAACCATTCGTGCACGCAACCTGCTGTCCCGCACCATGAACCTGGGCACGGTCAGTGAAGAGCGTCGTAGCGTCGATAGCTACAAATTCAACGGCTGGGAACTTGATATCAATAGCCGTTCGCTGATTAGCCCGAACGGTGAGCAGTATAAACTGCCGCGCAGCGAATTCCGCGCGATGCTGCACTTCTGCGAAAACCCGGGCAAAATTCAGTCCCGTGCAGAACTGCTGAAGAAAATGACCGGCCGTGAGCTGAAGCCACACGACCGTACCGTAGACGTGACCATCCGTCGTATTCGTAAACATTTCGAATCTACGCCTGATACGCCGGAAATCATCGCCACAATCCACGGCGAAGGGTACCGTTTCTGCGGAGACCTGCAGGAGTAATCCCGCAGTCAATGCAATAAAGAAAAACGGCGCATTCGCGCCGTTTTTTTTATTTCCAGATCCGCATCGTGTCGTTATCGGGCTCTGCGGGTGGCTCAGGGCGCTTCGGCTGTGAAAGCGAATACCAGTCGAAATGCCGGGTCAGGTACATCACGGCGAACAGTGCCAGTGCGAGCACCGCTGACCCCAACAGCAGCGCACTATCCTCCGAGCGCAGCAGGAACCACATCACCACGTCCAGCCCCAGCAAGGCCAGCACAAACAACCCGCTGCGCTTCCAGCTTTTTAGCACCGCCTGCAGGTACATCCCGTTCATCGCAGCACCCACCAGGCTTGCAACAACCCAGGCAGGCGTAAAGCCGACGTGTTCTGACAGCGCCAGCAGCACCAGATAGAACAGCACCAGCGACAACCCCACCAGCAGATACTGCATTGGGTGCAGGCGCAGCCCGGTTAAGGTTTCGAAGACAAAGAAGGCCATAAACGTCAGCGCAATCAGCAAAATAGCATACTTGATTGCCCGGTCAGTCAGCTGATACTGATCGGCAGGTGTGGCTACCGTGACGCTAAAAGCCGGGATCGACTCCCACGCAGGAGATTCACTCCCGTTGAACCAGCTCTCAAGGTTGTTCGCAAACCAGCTGCTCTGCCAGTTCGCCTGAAAACCTGAATCACCGATTTTGTGTTTCACCGGCAGATAGTTGCCCATGAAGCCCGGATGCGGCCAGTTGCTGTTCAGCGCCATTTCGCTGTTACGTCCCACGGGCACCACGGCAAAACTCCCCGTCCCCGCCAGATTCAGCGACATCTCCATGGCAAACGTTTTTGACTCCAGCGCTTTATCCGTCAGCGGGATATGAACACCGGAAAGCGCGCCAGATACGCCCGAACCCGGCTCTACGCTCAGCGTCTCGCCGTTGATAATGGAGACTTTCACCGTGCCAATACCGCGTGCATCGCCCACTCCAACAACGATAAACGGCTGCCCCAGGGTCATCGTCTCCCCTTTTAGCTGCGTCATTTTTTCGGTGCTGAACTGCGCTTTTATTTTGAGATCGGTGTTCCAGATCTGTCCGTCATAGATGCCGATATTTCGGGACTCAACGCGCTGGTTACCCTCAACAAGCAGCGACTCCGGCAGGATAAAATGCAGATAGCTTTTCTTGTACTCGACCTTCTTCTCATCCTCTAGCTTGTAAAAGATCTCTGTCACCGGAATCGCAATCAGCGGGCCGACCAGTTTTTGCGGTCCGCTGGTGCTCTGGCGAAGCGTATTTTCGACATCATTACGGTAGCTTTCACGCTCTGCAATGAGGTTACTTACCATAAACAACGGGACTAACAGCAGCAGAATGCACCCCAGCAGGGTGCTTATTTTCCAGAATAGGGGGGATTTCATCATTACGTCTCCTTTGTGATGAAGAGAGCGTAACCAGGCTGTGTGGGGGCAGTTTGAAGTTATGTGAAGGGACGGTGAAGTGTCAGCGTGGCCATCACGCCGCCCTCATCACGATTGCGCAATGTAATCTCTCCCTGATGCAGACGCGCCACCTCCTGCACAAAGGCCAGCCCGAGCCCACTGCTCTTAAGCCCGTTCTCGCGCGGAAGGGAATAGAAGCGTTCAAAAATACGATCCAGCGCGTAATCCGGGATCCCGCTTCCGCTGTCGATGACGACAAGCTGTATCTGCCCCTGCTCTTCCCGGGCCACCAGTTCAATGGTTCCGCCCTGAGGCGTAAAATCGATGGCGTTATCCAGCAAATTGCCGAGCGCCTGTTCGAGGAGATCGGGATCGCCTTCAACATTAAACGGAACAGGCTGGATAGTCAGCACAATCGCTTTTGCCGATAGCAGGGCCGAGCGCGCGTCAGCAAGCCGCGTAAACAGTGAATTGACCCGGATGACCTCCGGCGTAATCTCGACCCGATTTTCAAGCCGCGCCTGCGCGAGCAGTTTTTCAACCAGCGACTGCATGCGTGCGTTTTGTACCAAAATGTTATCAATAAAGCGTGCTGCCACCTGCGGCGGCGGCTGCTCGGCAAGGATTTCCGCCGCGCCGCGTATGGCCGCCATCGGGCTTTTCAGCTCGTGGGTGAGCGCATGGACATAGCGTTCAATGTAATTTTTCCCTTCGAGACGAATGCGCATATTCTCCAGCGCCTGGGCCAGCTTGTGCAGTTCGCTGCTGCCCGGATTAGGTAGCGGGAGAGGCGTGTCGGTGGTCACCGAATCGGCATAGCGCGATAACGTACTGATAGAACGATTGATCCACCAGGCGACAAGGAGACCAATCAGCAAGGCAATGCCGAGCAACGCGCCACCCGCCCAGAGGATCCGCCGCTCGCTGCGGTGGATAACCGGAGCCATCGCGCTGTTCGGTTTCCCGACCGACAGCACGCCGATAATCTTACCCTGCTCCACAACCGGCGCGGCAACATACATTACCGTACTCTCAGGATCGTCTGGATTGCTCTGAGTGCTGCGCGCGCCGTATTTACCGCGAAGCGTTAGCCAGACATCGTTCCAGCGCGAGTAATCTTGCCCCACGGCCAGACCGGCGGAATCAAACACCACTCTGCCCTGCGCATCGGTCATATAGACGTGATACTCGTTACGCACCTTATAGATGCCGCCGAGGTTGGCGCGGAAAGGCCGCTGATGGAGCTGTGAAAAGGCCTGCGCCAGTTTGCCCTGCTGCGCATTCCCCGAAAGAAGATCGTCGCGCCCGATTTCGGCAAGCAAGGTCGCGGTATCGATCAACGTCCCCTCGGTGGCCCTGCGCACGCCGGGCTTCACTTCCTGAACAAAAATCGACAGCACAAACCACGCGGCGATGCCCACGATCAGGAAATATCCCAGCAACAACCGCATCCCAATGCGCATCAGTAAAGGCCCAGACTGTAGCCCATACCCCGATGGGTACTGATGGGAGACTGTTCATCGTTCACCGCCCGCAGCTTGGCGCGCAGGGTTTTGATATGGGTATCCACGGTACGATCGAAGCTGTCGCCGTCTTCACCCCATACCTTGTCCATCAGCTGCTGGCGCGAAAATACCCGCCCGGGGGCCTGTAAAAAGGTTTTGAGCAGCAAGAACTCGTAGCGGGTCAGGGGTAAAACTTCACCGCACCAGCTTATTCGGGCGGCAGGTTCATTTAGCTCAAATTGCCCGATACGCATCGTTTCTGCTGGCGCGGCGGATTTTTGCATCCGCCGTAAAATTGTCCTTACCCGGGCGCAAACCTCTCGCGGAGAAAAAGGCTTGGCGACGTAGTCGTCGGCGCCCATTTCCAGCCCGAGGAGTTTATCCACTTCATCACTGCGTGCCGTGAGAAACAGCACCGGAAGTGACGGATGCTGCGCCAGCAGCTGGCGGCAGAGTTCAAAGCCGCTGATGTCCGGCAGCCCAACATCCAGAATGGCGAGCGCCGGGATCTGCCGCCGCGCCTCCTCCAGCACCGGTAAACCGCGCTCAAACGCCTTTACCGCAAAGCCTTCCTGCTGAAGCATGTAGATAAGCGTATCGGCGATACTGGTTTCGTCTTCAACCAGCCAGACCACAGGTTGTTGCATGGTTCATCCCTGAATTAATGCCATGGCATAATCGGCACGGCGCTGATGGCGTTTTTCGGCGAGCCTTCCACCACTTTGTCGGAATAGGCAAGATAAGCCAGCGTATTGCGCTTCGCATCATAGAAACGCACTACCTGCAGCTTTTTGAACACCAGCGACGTCCGTTTCTGGAACACCACGTCACCCTGCGCTTTACCGTTTTTAATTTTATCGCTCAGCTCAACTGGCCCCACCTGCTGGCAGGAGATCGCCGCATCAGAGGTATCTTCCGCCAGCCCCAGACCGCCTTTAATACCGCCCGTCTTCGCACGGCTGACGTAGCAGGTGACGTTTTTCACATCTGGATCGTCAAACGCCTCCACCACAATTTTGTGGTCCGGGCCAAACATTTTGAACACGGTATCGACAGATCCAATCTGTTCCGCCTGCGCCGCACGGCCAGCAACCAGCAACAGAGCGGTAAGAAGCAAAGTCTTGTATTTCATATTGTTACCATTCTTTAAAATTGCATTGAGCGATTATTCAACACTTTAGACAAAAATGTAGCAAGATCACAGGATTAGAATATATTCGCCCAAAACGGGGGAGAAAAGGCATTAATGCGCAAAAAAAACACTGAATGCTAAAACATCAAAAAATGCTATTATCCGCTAACCTGTTATCAGGCACCTGCTGTTTTAAGGATGAGGATAGTATATGGATCAGGCTGGAATTATTCGCGACCTGCTCACCTGGCTGGAAGGTCATCTCGACCAGCCTTTGTCACTGGATAATGTGGCGGCTAAAGCAGGCTATTCCAAGTGGCATCTGCAAAGGATGTTCAAGGATGTCACCGGTCATGCTATCGGGGCCTATATTCGCGCACGTCGTTTGTCCAAGTCTGCGGTGGCATTGCGCCTGACCGCGCGGCCCATTCTGGATATTGCCTTGCAGTATCGTTTTGATTCGCAGCAGACCTTCACCCGTGCGTTTAAAAAACAGTTCTCGTTGACGCCAGCGCTCTATCGCCGCTCGCCAGACTGGAGCTCGTTTGGTATGCGTCCGCCGCTGCGTCTTGGCGAGTTCGCCATGCCGAAATACGAAATTGTCACGCTGCCGGAAACCCATCTGATCGGTACGACCCAGAGCTACTCCTGTTCTCTTGAGCAGATTTCTGAGTTCCGTCATCAGATGCGTGTCCAGTTCTGGCGCGACTTCCTGAGTCATGCGCCAGCGATCCCACCGATCCTCTATGGTCTCAACGAAACGCACCCAAGCCAGGAAAAAGACGACGAGCAGGAGGTGTTCTACACCACCGCGCTGACGCCAGAGATGGCAAATGGTTATATTCAGGGGTCTAAATCGGTCGTGCTGGAAGGCGGCGAATACGTGATGTTCTCGTATGAAGGGCTGGGAACGGGCGTTCAGGAGTTCATCCTGACCGTTTACGGGACCTGCATGCCGATGCTGAATCTGAATCGCCGTAAAGGTCAGGACATTGAGCGCTACTACCCGGCGCAGGATGCGAAACCGGAAGAAGGCCCAATCAATCTGCGGATGGAATTCTTAATTCCGATACGTCGTTAACGCTGCAGTTCATCAAGCGCAGGGGCATCGAGATGCGAAATGTCCCCTGCCATCTCCACGACCCAACCCGACGCCAGCCACGCACTTTCCTGATAATCAATTCGGGAAATAGAGCAGTTGCGCAGACGCAGACGACGTTCAGCATAAGCCGGTAATCCCAGAATGGTGCTCACCAGGCAGCCCAGCGCAATACCGTGACTCACCAGCAGCGGACGGCTACCTGCCGGAAGCTTCAGACATTCCGCCAGTGCGGCATGCATACGCACGCTCAGCTCCTGCATGGATTCCCCCTCAGGGATGCGGCCATCTTCGGTACCGTTGACCAGCGTACGACGCCAGCCCTCTTCCGTTTCGGTCAGCGTATCGATATGGCGTTTTTCCAGCACGCCCATATCCAGCTCGCGCAGACGCGGCTCAAGCATCACGTCACAGCCGCAGGCATCTGCGATGATGCGCGCTGTCTGCTGCGTGCGACCTAAATCGCTGGTGATCACGTGGGTAATGCCCAGCGTCCTGGCACGCTCTGCCACCTGCCACGCTTGCTGGATCCCCTTCTCAGTGAGAGGACTGTCTGACTGGCCTTGAATACGTCGCTCGGCGTTCCACTGCGTTTCACCGTGGCGAACAAGGTATACCTGTAACATGCTTTTTTTCCGTTATACTGCGATGAGTTTTTTTTGAATCGAGCTTAATTATGCACCATGTTGTCTCTGCTACCACCAATCCTGCCAAAATTCAGGCAATTCTAAAGGCTTTTGAAGAGATTTTCGGCGAAGGATCCTGCCATATCGAAGCCATCGGCGTCGAGAGTGGCGTACCTGAACAGCCGTTTGGCAGCGAGGAAACGCGCGCTGGCGCACGAAATCGCGTGGCAAATGCCAAAGCCGCGGCCCCAAAGGCGGACTTCTGGGTCGCCATTGAAGCCGGGATCGACGAAGGTGCCACCTTTAGCTGGGTGGTGATAGAAAGCCGAGAGCAGCGCGGTGAAGCGCGTTCTGCCACCCTGCCGCTGCCAGAGATCATTCTGAACAAAGTGCGCGAAGGCGAAGCGCTCGGGCAGGTGATGTCACAGTACACCGGCATTGATGAGATTGGACGTAAAGAAGGGGCGATTGGCGTCTTTACTGCGGGCACGCTCACGCGTTCAGGCGTTTACCACCAGGCGGTGATTTTAGCGTTAAGCCCGTTCCATAACGCGATATATCGTTAGGTATTTTTCAACAACACCGCTTCCAGCCACTGGCGCAGCTCGACCGGCGCAGACTTCAGGCTGTTCGAGCCGCGGGTGATCGTCGCGATGCCCGCGCCCAGCTCATTTTTCAGCTCACGCTGACTCATCTCACCGCGCAGTAGCTCTTCAATGATCCGCACGCGCGTGCCCAGCGCTTCACGCTCGTCTGGGGTCAGCATCAGCTGCATAAGAGGTAAGTGCAAATCCTGATCGTAAGACTGGCGAAGCAGCTCCACAAAACGAAGCCACTCCTGGTGACGCTGTTCGGCCATTGCCGAGGAATACGGGGAATGCTGGGTCATGTTATGCTGCCTCTTGTACTCATTAGCGAGTACAGCATAACACAACCCACGCCGATCAGTAACGTCTCTGCCACTCGGCATCGCTCATCAGGGTATCTTTCTGCCCCATGAAGTAGCGATAGTAAGCATCGTACGCCAGCACGTTCTTCACATAACCGCGCGTTTCTGAGAAAGGAATGCTCTCCACAAACGCCACGGCATCAATGCGTCCGGCGCTGTTGCCGAGCCAGGTACGCACGCGCCCCGGCCCCGCGTTATACGCCGCCGAAGAGAAAATGCGGTTATTGCCAAACTGCTGATAAACATACCGCAGATAGCTGGTACCGATGTTGATGTTGGTATCCGGATCGAGAAGCTGTGAGGGGCTACTGTACCCGGGAATGTTAAACATCTTCACCGTATGGGTCGCCGTTCCCGGCATAATTTGCATCAGACCGCTGGCCCCCACCGGGGAGCGGACTTTCGGATTCCAGGCACTCTCCTGACGGGCAATCGCCATCGCGTAACTTTGCGGGATATCTTTGCCGCTGGTGTAGCGTTCGAAAAGATCGTTGTACGCCAGCGGGAAACGCTCTTCAAGATGATCCCAAAGCTTACCGGCGATCGTCGCCTGCACGCTCAGATCCCACCAGTGGTTATCAAACGCATAGCGGGCAAGCTGGGCTTTCTCGTCGGTGGTGCGACTGGTTACCAGATTCGCCCACTCGCTGCGCGCGGTATTGTCCATATTCCAGTACATCAGCTCGCGCACGCGCGCCATCTCTGGCCCCTGCGTCAGCGCCGGGTTCGCATTCGCGGGCGCTTTATCAATGCGGAAGGTATACTCCTCGCCCAGGCGCTGCGCGGCCACCATCGGGTAGAAGCCGCGCTGCTGCATCAGGCCGTGGAGGATCTCTTTGGCTTCATCATCACGACCGCGCTCCATCAGCAGATCGGCCTGCCAGTAGCGCCATTCATCTTTCTCTTTGGCGTCCATCGGCAAACGTGCGAGCCAGGTATTCAGCCCCCGGCGATCGCCGGTGCCCAGCGCCATGCGCACGCGGCGCTCCACCAGCGACGTGGAGTTCGAACGCATAATGGCATCATCTCGCCAGCGTGCCTGTTCGTCGGTCACATCCGTGCCCATCAGTCGCCACGCCACGATGTCACGCAGCTCCTGGGTTTGATCGTCATTCAGCTGCTGAGCCTGCACCAGCTGCGGGATCATCAGCCGGGCGTTTTCCACATCGTCGCGCGCCACGCTGGCAAAAGCCACCGCCGCCATCTGACGGGTAAAGTCGGTCGCGCCCGTGCTGCGGGCAAAGGTCAGGACGCTGTTCGGATCGTTTGCCAGCGCGATAACGGCCGTAGAGATCGTCTGATAATCGGAGGGCATCTGGCCCGCCAGTGCGGTCACCAGGCGCGTGTTGCCGGCTTTCATCGCCAGGCGAATACGCTCAAGATAGGCCAGCGGATCCTGCTTGCCGGAGGCTCGCCACGCGCCAAACAGCGAATCACAGGCATTCGGCTGGCTTTTGCCGGTCAGCCAAAGATCCTTCGCCCCGGCCCAGGCCTCTTCCTGCTGTCCGGTCGCCCATTTCGCATAGTAGTAGTTACATTGCGCTTCGGTGGTATTCGGCTTATCGGGGCTAAACGCCAGCAGCCCGCGCCAGTCTTCGCGACGCGCCAGTTCATTCACAAAACGAGATTGCAGGGTTCGCGCAGGCGGCAGGGTCGGGTTCGCCTGAATGAAATTATTCACAGTGACGGTCGGCTGGTTCATTAGATCGTCAGTGATCTGGCGATACTCCAGATACGGATACAGTGGATAATCCTTCAGCGTCGGCATCAGCGCCTGCACGGTATCCATCTGCTTATTGTCCCACGCCTGTTTAATCTGGGCGTAGCGATTACGTTGTTCATCCAGTGAATCGGCATGCACCGCCTGGCTTACCGCCATTACGCATACGCTGGCAGCCAGCAGACGCCAGACCACCTGTTTGGCTTTTTCCACAAGCTCTTCCTCATTGTTTTTTCGTCAATTGCAGCGTCTTGCCACGTCAAAGTCACACCAACTTATGCTAACCAGGCATCCTGCAACGCGCCACGTTATGGACACTTTTTTACCTTTCTTGCGCGTTTTAACACTCCCGACGTTCCTGGCTGGGATTAGGGCGTGAAAAAGGCTACACTTCGAGGCTGAAATTCCTTCTCATTACGATAAAAGAGGCGAAGTCCAACGTGGCTCAATTCGTTTATACCATGCATCGTGTCGGCAAAGTTGTCCCGCCGAAACGTCATATTCTTAAAAATATCTCGCTGAGCTTCTTCCCGGGCGCAAAAATTGGTGTTCTGGGTCTCAACGGTGCCGGTAAGTCCACCCTGCTGCGCATCATGGCCGGCATCGATACAGACATCGAAGGTGAAGCCCGTCCGCAGCCTGGCATCAAGATCGGCTACCTGCCGCAGGAACCTCAGCTGAACCCGGAACACACCGTTCGTGAATCCGTTGAAGAAGCGGTTTCCGAAGTGGTTAACGCCCTGAAAGGTCTGGATGAAGTGTATGCCAAATACGCCGAGCCGGATGCAGACTTCGACAAGCTGGCCGCTCAGCAGGGCAAGTTTGAAGAGATTATCCAGGCGCACGACGGTCATAACCTGAACGTGCAGCTGGAGCGCGCGGCCGATGCCCTGCGCCTGCCGGACTGGGATGCGAAAATCGCCAATCTTTCCGGGGGTGAACGCCGCCGCGTAGCGCTGTGCCGCCTACTGCTGGAAAAACCAGACATGCTGCTGCTCGACGAACCCACCAACCACCTGGATGCGGAATCCGTGGCGTGGCTGGAACGCTTCCTGCACGACTTTGAAGGCACCGTGGTGGCAATTACCCACGACCGTTACTTCCTCGACAACGTCGCAGGCTGGATCCTGGAGCTGGACCGCGGTGAAGGTATTCCATGGGAAGGTAACTACTCCTCCTGGCTGGAGCAGAAAGATCAGCGTCTGGCGCAGGAAGCTTCTCAGGAAGCCGCGCGTCGTAAGTCTATCGAGAAAGAGCTGGAGTGGGTTCGTCAGGGCGCTAAAGGCCGTCAGTCTAAGGGCAAAGCCCGTCTGGCACGCTTTGAAGAGCTGAACAACACCGAATACCAGAAACGTAACGAGACCAACGAACTGTTTATTCCGCCAGGAGCACGTCTGGGGGATAAAGTGGTTGAAGTCACCAATCTGCGTAAGTCATACGGCGATCGCCTGCTGATTGACGATCTGACCTTCTCCGTACCAAAAGGGGCTATCGTCGGGATCATCGGTCCGAACGGCGCGGGTAAATCGACGCTGTTCCGCATGATGTCCGGTCAGGAGCAGCCTGACAGTGGCTCTATCACCCTGGGTGAAACCGTGAAGCTGGCGTCCGTTGATCAGTTCCGTGACGCGATGGATAACAGCAAAACCGTGTGGGAAGAAGTGTCCGGCGGTCTGGATATTATGCGTATCGGCAACACCGAGATGCCAAGCCGCGCTTACGTTGGCCGCTTCAACTTCAAAGGCACCGACCAGGGCAAACGCGTGGGCGAGCTGTCCGGCGGTGAGCGTGGTCGTCTGCACCTGGCGAAGCTGCTGCAGGTTGGCGGTAACGTACTGCTGCTCGATGAACCGACCAACGACCTGGACATCGAAACCCTGCGCGCGCTGGAAAACGCCCTGCTGGAGTTCCCGGGCTGCGCGATGGTTATCTCGCACGACCGTTGGTTCCTTGACCGTATCGCGACCCACATTCTGGACTACCAGGATGAAGGGAAAGTGGAGTTCTTCGAAGGTAACTTCACCGAATACGAAGAGTACAAGAAACGCACGCTGGGCGCTGACGCGCTGGAGCCGAAGCGTATTAAGTACAAGCGTATTGCGAAATAAAAGCAAAACGGCAACTTCGGTTGCCGTTTTTAGTATTTGTTCCCTCTCCCCGTGGGAGAGGGCCAGGGTGAGGGCATCAGGCCGCACAGTTCGTAGGCCGGGTAAGCGTCAGCGCCACCCGGCTTTTTTATTTGTCCACGTAATACCGCTTCACCTCGTCAAACTGTATCGCAAAGTCGATATAGCTCATCAGCGCAGGCGAGTTCAGCTTGCGGCTCGGATAAGCCAGCCACAAATCATTCCCCTCGACGTTCCATTCAGGCAGCACCTTCACCAGCGCCCCTGTCTCAATCTTATCTTCCAGAAGAAAGGCGGGTAATAGCGTGATCCCGGCGCCAGCAATCGCACATTCACGGGCGTACACCAGGTTATCCGTCATGTGGGCGTTATCCGGCAGGTAGCGGTAATCTTCACTCTCGCTTCGCAGCAGCCACTCAGACCAGGCTTTGTGGGTAATGCAGCGGTGCTCCACCAGCTGGCGGGGATGGATTAACGGCTCCCGACGCGCCAGATAGTCGGGTGAAGCCAGCATATAGCGCGGACAATGTCCGATCATCCGGCCAATCAGGGAGGAGTCCTGCGGCTTACCGGTACGCAGCGCCACGTCAAAGCCGGACTCGACCAGATCCACCACATCATCAGAGATCGACACGTCCAGCGACACGTCAGGATAGCGAAGCTGGAATTCGGCATTCATATGCGCCAGCAGCGTCGCACCAATCCCCGCCGGGCAGGTGATGCGCAGCCGCCCGCTCGGGTTTTCGCGTAGCCGCTGAATGGCATACTCCGCCCGCTCGCTGGCCGCCAGCATTTCGCGACAGTGCATCAGATAATGCTCGCCTGCAAAAGTCAGGCTGATTCTGCGCGTCGTGCGGTTGAGCAGGCGTATTCCTATCTGCTGCTCCAGCTGGCTTATTCGCTGGCTGACGCTGGATTTTGGCAGTTCAGCCTTCTGTGCCGCAGCAGTAAAGCTGCCCATCTCGGCCACCAGCGCAAACAGCGCCATATCCTGAAGCTGTTTAAACATGATTGTTCATCCTGTGAGAACACTTCGTTCTTGATTGTCCATCTTATCATGCAGCTGACCACTTAATAGACTAGCCTCAACAAAACGCATGCCATTGAGGAGTCCATCCATGTCAGTTAAAGCCATTGCCGTTAATCCTGCGAATCCCGGCACGTTCATTGAAATCGCCCCGCCGATGCCGCAGCCCGGCGAGCACGATCTGCTTGTCGAAGTGAAAGCCGTGTCTGTTAACCCGGTCGACACCAAGGTGCATGCAGGCATTGTCAAAAACGGGCTGAACGAGCCGCGCATTCTCGGGTGGGATGCCAGCGGTATCGTTAAAGCCGTGGGCGCGGCCGTTACGGGATTTAAACCCGGTGACGAAGTGTGGTACGCAGGGGATATCACTCGTCCGGGCAGCAATACCACCCATCAGCTGATCGATGCGCGTATTGTCGGGCACAAACCTGCCAGCCTTGGCTGGGCAGCAGCAGCCGCATTGCCGTTGACCGCGCTGACCGCCTGGGAAGGGTTGTTCGAACGGCTGAACATTCAGGATGCGGACGCGGATAAAACGCTGTTGATTATTGGCGGCGCGGGCGGCGTGGGCTCGCTGGCGATCCCGTTTGCAAAGCACAACAGCAAGGTGAACATCATCGCGACAGCATCAAGAGAAGATTCCGCCCGGTGGTGCCGCGAGCGCGGTGCGGATCGGGTCGTGAACTACCGCGACCTGAAAGGTGAGCTGGCAAAACAGGGTATCACTTATGTGGATTACATTTTCATCCTCAATGACACCGACGGCCACTGGGATGCCGTCAGCGAACTGATCGCCCCGCAGGGGCACATCTGCTCCATCGTTGAGAACGCGCATCCGCTGAACCAGGATAAGCTGAAATCGAAATCCGCCGCCCTGCACTGGGAGTTTATGTACACCCGCAGCATGTACCAGACCGCTGATATGGCGCGTCAGGGCGAGATCTTAAACGAGGTTGCAAAGCTGGTGGACAACGGCGTGGTGGAAAGCTCGCTCAGCGAAACGCTTCACGGACTGAGCGTGGAAAGCATTACCGAGGCGCACCGCAAAGTGCTGGAGGGACATATGCGAGGGAAAGTGGTGGTTGCGTTCTGAGGGGTAATCGTTCCCTCTCCCCTTTGGGGAGAGGGTTAGGGTGAGGGGTAAGATTACCCCTGCTCCCCCATCATCTCCTTCACCAGCTCGACGCAGCGCAGGAAACGGGAGTCGTAGTCCGACTCTTCAACATGCACAAACTCAACGTTGTTTTCGTTGAGCATCTCCACCAGCATGGACTGGAACTCGCGCCTGTCTACGGAGCTGCCGAGGCTGCGCATGCCATCAGCGACCCATGGCGTGTTGTTTTCCAGCAGGATCACCAGGTCAAAGCGGTATTCGTCAATCAGCGCCTGCACGAACGGGTGCTCGCGCCCTTCGTACTTTTTACAGAACGCCTGCGTGGTGACGAAATCGGTATCAATAAACGCCACTTTGTTGGCATATTTGACCGCAAAATCAATGTACTGGGCGTGTCCTAGCGCGATTTTATCGTAGTCGGAATACTGCAGCGCCATCTCGTCACCGCCGAGGTGCGAGAAAACGTAATCGCGGCCATACTCCCACGCACTGGTCGTGTTGAAGATATTCGCCAGCTTATTAACGAGAGTGGATTTTCCGCTCGACTCACCGCCCAGGATCGCAACGGTACGTACAAAGAAGGGCTTTACCTCGGTCGGGATATAATCCCAGTAGCGGAACGGGTTTTCGCGGATCTGCGCCCCGCTGATGTTCATGAAGGTCCGTTTCGGATCGATCAGCACCGTCTCGATGCCCAGATGCTCGCGGAACTGCGGCGCATCGGACTCTTCAGAGGTGTAGATCCAGTTAGGCGCAATGCCCTTCTCTTCCATAAACGCTTTGATGCCGTTGCTCCACACGTCCCAGCCGTGCGGATAGGGCTCCATGCCCTCTTCGTTAAAAGCATGAATGCGAATGTTTTTCTGGTACTTAAAGGTCTGGAGCAGCCAGCGCAGGCGGTCAGGCACCGTCGGCTGCTGCGACATGGCGCTGTCCTCGAACAACTGGCGGTCACGGGTTTCATCGTACCCCATAATGATGTGCAGCTCGTCCACCTGGCTACAGGCGCGCTGAATCAGGTAGATGTGACCAGTATGCAGCGGGTAAAACTTGCCAAACACCACGCCGATGTTCTTTTGCATACGGGGAAATTCAAGTCCCAGGAAACGGTGCAGCGCTTCGAGCTTCTGCGCGCTGGGGCTTTTGATTTTGGCGTTCAGCAGCTGGCTTAAATAGCCTTTGGTCATACCGCTGGCGTCCGCCACCTGCTGCAACGTGCAGCCTTTCTGGCGGATTGCGGTTTTGATGTAGTCAAATGATGACATAAATTACGGTGCCTCCTGCAAAATCGAATACGTAATTATAAGTCGTCAAAGACATTTAACGCATCTGCGAGTTTCTTAACGCCAAAAACCTGCATCCCTTCGGGGATTTTTTTCGGCACGTTAGCGGCGGGCACAATCGCGCGGCGGAAGCCGTGTTTTGCCGCTTCGGAGATACGCTCCTGGCCGCTCGGCACCGGACGGATCTCTCCGGCCAGGCCAACCTCGCCAAACACCACCAGATCCTGCGGCAGCGGCCTGTCGCGCAGGCTGGAGACCATCGCCAGCAGCAACGCCAGGTCCGCGCTGGTTTCCGAGACCTTCACCCCGCCCACCACGTTCACGAAGACGTCCTGATCCGCCATCTGCAGACCACCGTGGCGGTGCAGCACCGCCAGCAGGATCGCCAGACGGTTCTGTTCCAGACCCACCGCCACGCGACGCGGGTTGCCCATCATCGAGTGATCCACCAGCGCCTGGATTTCAACCAGCAGCGGGCGCGTTCCTTCCCACAGCACCATGACCGAACTGCCGGAGGTGACTTCGTCGCCACGGCTCAGGAAGATGGCCGACGGGTTGCTGACCTCACGCAGCCCCTGCTCCGTCATGGCAAAAACACCTAATTCATTCACCGCGCCGAAACGGTTTTTATGGCTGCGCAGGGTGCGGAAGCGGGAATCCGCGTCGCCGTCGAGCATCACCGAGCAGTCGATACAGTGTTCGAGCACTTTTGGCCCGGCCAGGGAACCGTCTTTCGTCACATGGCCGACCATCACAATCGCCACGCCGCGCGTTTTGGCGAAGCGTGTCAGGTAGGCCGCGGTTTCGCGCACCTGCGCCACGCTGCCCGGCGAGGACTGAATGTCCGCCATGTGCATCACCTGAATGGAGTCGATCACCATCAGCTTCGGCTGCTCTTCTTCGGCGATCATGCAGATCTGCTCAATGCTGGTTTCCGACAGCATATTCAGGTTGCCGGTTGGCAGGCCCAGGCGGTGCGCACGCATCGCCACCTGCTGGAGTGATTCTTCCCCCGTGACGTACAGGGTTTTCATCTGCTCGGCGAGCTTGCAAAGCGTTTGCAGCAGCAGGGTCGATTTACCCGCCCCGGGGTTACCGCCGATCAGAATCGCACTGCCCGGCACCACGCCGCCGCCGAGCACGCGGTCAAACTCTTTGAACCCGGTGGAGAAGCGCGGTAGCGCTTCCAGGCTGATGTCTGAAAGCTTTTGCACCTTCGACACGCCTGCATTGCCCGCATAGCCGCTCAGGCGTTCATTGCGGGCCACACTCGGCGAAGCCGCCACACCACGCACTTCGGTGATGGTGTTCCAGGCATGACAGGCGCTGCATTGCCCCTGCCAGCGCGGATAATCCGCACCACATTCATTACAGACAAATGCGCGTTTTGGAGCTTTCGCCACGGTGTACCTCGTTATTTCTGTGCGGACTACGTGCCGGGTAGCGCTTACGCTTACCCGGCCTACAAAGCAGACCGTTATTTCTGATTAAGGCTGCCAGAAAGGATGCAGAACACCCCCATCAGGTCAGCATGACGGATAGTCACTTCCGTCTTTTCGTTCACTTTTGGCTTGGCATGGTAGGCAATGCCAAGACCAGCAGCTTTGATCATCGGCAGGTCGTTCGCGCCGTCCCCGATGGCGACGGTCTGGACCACCGGGATTTCATATTTTTCGGCCAGACGGGTCAGGGTGTTAGCTTTGTACTGCGCATCCACGATGTCGCCAATCACCTGTCCGGTCAGCTTGCCGTCCATAATTTCCAGTTCGTTGGCCACCACGGTGGTCAAATGCAGTTTCTCGCGCAGATAATCCGCGAAGAAGGTGAAGCCACCGGAGGCAATCGCCACCTTCCAGCCAAGGGACTGCAGCTTCAGCACCAGTTGCGTCAGTCCTGGCATCAGCGGCAGCACATCACGCACCTGGCGCAGGATGTTAGCATCGGCCCCTTTCAGGGTCGCCACGCGCTGTCTCAGGCTGGCGGTGAAATCCAGCTCGCCGCGCATCGCACGTTCAGTGACTTCCGCCACCAGCTCACCGCTGCCGGCCAGTTTAGCAATCTCGTCAATACACTCGATCTGAATAGCGGTGGAGTCCATGTCCATGACCAGCAGACCCGGCGTTTTCAGGTGCGGAATTTTACCGAGCGGGGCAACGTCCAGCCCTGCGTCATGCGCCAGACGCGTAGCACGCTGCGTCAGAGAACCCGCCAGGCGGATAACCTGGTAATCTTCTACGCACCAGGCGGCGACGATGACCATTGCCGCACCCAGTTTGGTTTGATACTGGGTCAGGCGTTGCTTATCCAGGCCGCGTCCATACAGCAGCCAGCCGCTACGGCCAGCGTGGTAATCCAGAGGCATCACCTCATCGCCACTTAACGAGAGCGGCAATCCTGGCCATAAAGAGACATCCGTTGGCAGGTCACACCAGGTAATGTTCGGCATCAAAGCTCCTGTAATTTCGTTCGCGCCGGAAGGTTCCAGAGGGAAAATAACGCATGAGGCTACCCTGTAACCATCACTTCTGGCAACATTAAGCCCTAAATTTTCAGCAGGTGGAATATGGCTCGCGCAAAACTGAAATTCCGGCTTCATCGCGCCGTGATTGTCCTTTCCTGTCTCGCACTGTTAGTGGCATTGATGCAAGGGGCATCGTGGTTTAGCCAGAATCATCAACGGCAGCGTAACCCGCAGTTTGAAGAGCTGGCCCGCACGCTGGCGCGTCAGGTGACCCTTAACGTCGCCCCCTATATGCGCACCGAGACGCCGGACGATAAGCGCATCGGCCAGATCCTGCGTCAGCTTACGGAAAACAGCCGCATTCTCGATGCGGGCGTGTACGATGAAAAAGGCGACCTGATTGCCCGCGCCGGTGAGCACGTCGACGTGCGCGACAGGCTGGCGCTGGACGGCAAAAAAGCCGGAGGCTATTTCAACCAGCAGCTCGTCGAACCTGTTCAGGGAAAAAATGGCCCGCTGGGCTATCTGCGCCTGACGCTCGACACTCATACCCTGCCGACCGAAGCCAAGCAGGTGGATAACACCACCAATATTCTGCGCCTGATGTTATTACTCTCACTGGCGATTGGCGTGGTGCTGGCGCGCACGCTGCTGCAGGGTAAGCGCACCCGATGGCAACAGTCGCCGTTCCTGCTGACCGCCAGCAAGTCGGTTCCGGAAGACGAAGAGAGCGAGAAGAAAGAATAGTGATAAAGTAGGCGGAGGATATAGAAAAGGAACTCTGCCATGACGACGTTACGCCTGCTTATCTCTGACTCTTACGATCCCTGGTTTAATCTCGCGGTGGAAGAGTGCATCTTCCGCCAGATGCCCGCCACCCAGCGCGTACTGTTTCTCTGGCGCAATGCCGACACGGTGGTGATTGGCCGCGCGCAAAACCCGTGGAAAGAGTGCAACACCCGCCGCATGGAAGAGGACCACGTCCGCCTGGCGCGCCGCAGCAGCGGCGGTGGAGCCGTGTTTCACGATCTGGGCAACACTTGCTTTACCTTTATGGCAGGCAAGCCGGAATACGACAAAAGCATCTCTACGTCGATTGTGCTGAACGCGCTGAATGCGCTCGGCGTAACCGCAGAGGCGTCAGGCCGGAACGATCTGGTCGTCAAGACCCCCGAGGGCGACCGGAAGGTCTCCGGCTCAGCCTATCGCGAAACAATGGATCGCGGGTTCCACCACGGCACTCTGCTGCTGAATGCCGATCTCAGCCGGCTGGCTAACTACCTCAATCCTGACAAGAAAAAGTTACAGGCTAAGGGCATTACCTCCGTACGCGGCCGCGTGGCGAATCTGGTGGAGCTTCTGCCGGGTATTACTCACGAGCAGATTTGCGACGCGATCCGTGAGGCCTTCTTTGCGCACTACGGCGAGCGTGTGGAGGCGGAAGTGATTTCGCCTAATAAAACGCCTGACCTGCCCAACTTCGCTGAAACCTTTGCCCGCCAGAGCAGCTGGGAGTGGAACTTCGGCCAGGCACCGGCGTTTTCACATCTGCTGGATGAACGTTTTACCTGGGGCGGCGTGGAGCTGCACTTTGACGTGGAGAAAGGTCATATTACCCGCACACAAATTTTTACGGATAGTCTCAACCCGGCACCGCTGGAAGCGTTGGCGTCACGCCTGCAGGGCTGTGTATACCGTCCCGATATGCTGCAACATGTGTGCGACGGGTTGCTTGAACATTATCCGGAACAAGAGCGGGAACTTCGGGAATTGTCGGCGTGGATCGCTCAGGCGATAAAATAATTCTCGCCCCCGGTTAAGACGAGAAAATAGTTTCCTCCGTTCTTATCCTGCCGGAATGTGTAAATACAACCGTGAATGTATTTACACATTTTAATAAAACTCAATTCAGAGATTAGAAATACTCATTACAGAAATAACAATAACCATTAATAGAATGCCTGCGCTTGCATTTCAGCAAGTTAATGACTTCACGGAAATTTATACATTTATTTTATTAATGGTTAAGGAATAACAATGAAAAAACTTCTTCTCGCAACGCTGATTGCGATGACCTCTTCGGCTGCATTCGCCGAAGGCAGCATCGTCATGAAGGTTCAGGGCAAGATGAACCATGCATCCTGTACGCCGGAACTCAGTAACGGCGGATCGATTGATTTTGGCACAATCGCGCTGGACCAGCTTTCTCCAACCCAGACCAACCAGATGGGTCATAAAGATATGTCTCTGACGATCAATTGCCCGTCAGCGACTAAAGTGGCATGGAGTATTGCTGATAACAAAGAAGATTCCAATGCGGCGACCTACCTGAACTCCAGCGAGTTTTACATTCGTGACGCCACAGACAATGGTGGGGACGTTTACGGTTCAGGTACCACCTACGGCGTAGGTACCACCGCTGCTGGCGATAAAATTGGCGCCTATGCAATCAGTACCCGTATCAATGAGATCACCGCTAACGGTGTGCCTGCTCAGGCGATCTTTGCGCCAAACTTCCTCAACAGCAAAGGCGAATATATGTGGCGTAACCTGGCCACCGGTGTGATTGCCAACGGTAACGCCGAGATCATGACCGCTACCAGACCAGGTTATACCGCACCGCTGGCCATCACCAGCGTTGTCTACCCGTTCAAAGTCTCTCTGGCCATTGTTAACACTGACCGTCTGACCACTACTGACGAAGCGCAGCTGAGCGGCGAAACCACCATCACTCTGGTTTATCTCTAACAGATAAAAACGCGTGACTCAACGGCGGATATTTCCGCCGTTTCTGCATAAAACATACGTTCAGAAATGTTTAATCGACATTATAAAATCTCAATACTGTCGTAAGAAAATCTAACTATTTAATGCGTTGATTCGTTAATAGAATCGGCCGCGACTCTTATGCCAGAAATTATCTTTTGGCAAGATTCATTTAAATTAAAAATATCCGAATTATCTCTTTCTATGGTTAAGGAATAACAATGAAAAAGTGCCTTCTCGCCACCGTTATCATGATGGCGGCGACAGCAGTTTATGCCGAACCTACTGCTATGTTAAAAGTTCACGGTACGCTGACCAGCGCAGGCTGCGTTCCTGAAATTAGCAACGGCGGCGTGGCCGATTTTGGCGAAGTGGGTCTGGACTCACTCTCCTCCGGTGTGGCTTATCAGGCTGGGCATAAAGATGTCACTCTGACCATCACATGTCAGTCTGCGACCCGCGTCGGCTGGACAATCAAAGATGACCGCAAAGACTCAAACGCGGGCGCACATAAAACGTCAAGCGAGTTCCATGTGGATAACGCTACCGCGAGCGGCGCGCAGGCATACGGCGATTACCAGCTCAACGGTGTCGGAAAAACCAGCGCTGGCGAAAGTATCGGTGCCTATTCAGTTTCAACTTACATGAACGCGGTCACTGCTGACGGTGCAACCGTTCAGCCTATCGCCGCAGCGATGTATACCGGCGGTACCATCAGCAGCAGAAGCTGGATCAACCTGTGGGCCACCGGCATCCTCACTAACGATGGTACCGACGTCATGACCGTTGCCAAAACCGGCGAACGCGCTCCGCTGGCCTTCACGACGGCGGCCTTCCCTCTGAAGATCGCGCTGGCGATTGCGCCAAGCAAAAATCTGACCCTGACTGACAGGACCGACCTGGACGGTCAGTCCACAATCACGCTGGTTTATCTGTAACCCGCATTCACGACGCTAAACTCCCCGCTCAGGCGGGGAGTTTTAACCCATTGTTCAATATCAATATTCATGGAAATAATTGTGAAAATTTCTCCTTTGGTCTGCGCTCTTTTTCTCACCCTTCCAGCGACAGTCTATGCTGCAGGCATGGTGCCAGAAACCACACTGCTGATGATTGATGAAGCCAACCACGGCGGTGTCATGAGTGTGAAAAACACGGACTCCATCCCCACCCTGCTTTATACCTCCATTAACGACATCGAGGGGGAGAATGGGGTCAAGCTCAACGTCACTCAGCCGGTTGTACGCCTTGAGCCAGGCCAGGAACAGCAGGTGCGCTTTATTCTTGAAACCAAAGAACCGCTGACCGTTGAACATTATAAACGCGTGATCTTTGAAGGCATTCCGCCTAAAACCAAAGATAAAAACGTTAAAGTCGGTATCAATCTTCGTCAGGATTTACCGGTGTTGATCCATCCTAAAAATCTTCCTGTTGTCACGGATGCATGGAAATTACTGACCTGGTCCGTCCAAGAGAAAGAGGTTCAGGTCCGTAATACCTCGCCGTACGTTGTACGTTTTTCCACATCAGTGACGCTACTGCCTTCCCACACCGAGGGAGTGGTTAATAAAACCTTTATCCTGCCGGGTGAGACCATGAAGGTGCAGACAAATACCCCGATCGGTAGCGGCGATAATGCCGTCGAGTTCAACCCTGCCAGTCGCTACGGGATTGAAGTGGACAAGTACACTGCCGCGCTTACACGCTGATATCACAGGGAATTTTTAGTGATACCGCGCGCTTTGCAAAACACGATGCGTCGAACAGCAGTGGCGGTCGCTTTTCTGCCGTCGTCGGCGCTGCATGCATCCGATCTGGATTTCAATACCGATATACTGGCCTCGCGGGGAATCAGTACTAATCTCGCCCATTACTTCTCTGATGCACAACGCTACCTGCCCGGCCAGCATGCCGTGCAGGTCAAAATTAACGGCGTTGAGAAGGGGAGCCTGGCCATTCGGGTTGGAGAAGAGGGGCAGCTTTGCATTGATGATGACTTCACCCGTGCAGCTGGCCTACTGCCATTGAATATCAGCGAAAAAGAGAAATGTCATAACCTGCTGAAAGATTACCCTTCCGCGACGGTAACGCTTCTACCGAATACCGAATCACTGGAGATTTTCGTTCCCGCAGAGGCAATGGACACTGGATTTTATGCCGCGAAATATTACTCGCACGGCGGTATTGCGGGCTTAATCAACTATAGCGCCTTCAGTAACATTAACGAGTACGGCTCGGGCGGGAGCAGCCGTTATGCCCAGGGAAATTTGGGGGCAGGCATTAATCTTGCGAACTGGACGCTGCGCAGCAATTTCATTTTGACGGATGACAACGGGACTCGCAGCACAGAGAACCTGTACACCTACGCTGAACACGTTTTTGAAGAGCGGAAAATGCGGGCGCAGGTTGGGCAGATCAACGTCAATTCGGCCCTGTTTAGCGGCGCGCAAATCACCGGCGTTCAGCTAATGCCTGAAACCGGCCTTCAGCCTAATATCCAGGCCACTGAGGTGTCGGGAATTGCCCGGACGAATCAGGCCCGCGTTGAAGTTCGCCAGTCGGGACAGCTGATCTACTCTTCCCTGGTCAACGCAGGCCCTTTCTCCCTGACGGACGTGCCCCTGGTGCGCGGAAATGTCGATCTTGACGTCAGCGTGGTGGAAACGGACGGTTCGACAACGCAATTTACCGTTCCCTCTTCCGCCCTCAATATACAGGGAAGTAATCGTGCCGAAGGGTTAAACCTCTCTCTCGGACGGGTTCGCGACAGCGGGGATGAGTCAAGTACGCCCTGGGTATTTACGCTCTCTGACGGAACGATGCTGAACACGCGCATGTCCGCCGTAGCCGCCGGCGTACTGGCAGAAAAATATCAGGCTACCGGTGCCAAACTCGACGTTTCTATCAACGAAAACTGGGCGATCTCACCGAGCTTTTTACTGAGCCAGTCCCACTTTTACGATCGACTGAAAGGCAGCAAGGCTGAACTTAGCAGCAATATCTTACTGCCCGCCCAGCTGACGATGGGGGTAAGTGCGTCCCAGTTCAGCGGCGGCTTCCGCGAACTCACGGAAGCCATGGATGAAGAGGCGCAGACCTACGAAAATAACTGGAACGCCAGCCTCACCTGGAACAATGAGTACATTGGCGCGATCTCAATGCAATACAGCGTGAATTCCGGTGATGAAAACAGCGGTGATTCACGCTATCTGATGGCTTCCTGGAGTAAAAGTCTCGGGCGTACCTCGCTGTCCGTAAACTGGCAGCATGCCATGAGCAATAGTGATACCCAGAACCAGAGCAGCACCAGCCGCGATGACGATCTGTTTTATGTCAGCCTGATCGTTCCTTTTGGCGAGGATCGCGTCAGTACCTACATGCGCGCTCAGGGGGAAAAACAAAATTATGGCGTTCAGGAAAGCGGCTCTATCGGTCAAAACCTTAACTACAACGTCTCTGCAGACCGCGATAATCAGGATAAGAGTAACGCCTTTAACGGCAATATCACCACCAATCTTCACTATACGCAGCTCGGTTTATCCGCTGGCCTGAATGACGGCAATCAGCATAACTACAGCGCATCCTTAAACGGTGGCGTAGCGCTGCATGGTCATGGCATGACGTTTTCGCCCTATCCGGTAAAAGAGACATTCGGCATCGCCCGGTTAAGCGAACCGGAAAGCGGTATTGAAATCACCACCCCCGATGGAACCGTCTGGACAGATCGCTGGGGACAGGCCGTGGTTCCCGGACTTCGGGAATGGCAAAAATCGCAAATAGTGATTAATGCCAGCTCGTTACCACAGGGAATGGATTTATCAAACGGTATTCAGACCGTCTCCGCCGCGTATGGCTCTTTTGCGCTGATCGATTTCAACGTGCTGAATACGCGTCGCGTCATGCTGGACGTCAAGCGAGTCAACGGGTCATGGCTGGAAAAAGGGCTGAGCGTGGTGGATCAGGACGGTAACTATATTGTCAGCGTAATGGATAACGGCAGCGTATTTATTCCCGATGCGTCGGATACGCCTGCGCTTTATGTGGTGGACGACGATTTAACCAAACTCTGCCAGATCGCTTACACCCTGAAAGACGAAAAAGATAAAGACGCCTATTACGAAAAAGCAGAAGGAGTTTGCCAGTGAAAATAGTTAACGCAGTGCTCATCGGTGCAGCATCACTTTTTTCGTCTTATGTCGTGGCCGAAGCGTGTCAAATTACGCTGTCGCAACCGAACGTCTCCTTTGGCAGATTCAAACAGGATGACATTATCGCCTCGCGTAAAAACTGGAACCGCATGCCGGGCAAAGAGGTCACCGCCACGGTTTTTTGCCCGCAGCCAAGGGTGATGGCGCTTTTTCTGCAATCCACGTCCGGCAGCAACGGGGGCGTTCTGTTTGGTCAGAAGAGCCGACTGGCGCTGGTTGCCAGCAATATTCTGGTCGATGGTCATCACTATAATCTGGTCAGGACCTCTGACCGGGTATTGTTCACCTCTGCGGAAACCCCCAAGGAAAAAGTCTTTCTGAGGAATAATGACGGCATTCTTGCATATCAAAATGGCCTGCCGGTGCGTGGCAAACAAATGAGTGTGACGATAAAAATTATACCTGTCATTAATGACGTTCAGCTGCGCGGCATTTCCGATAATACCGAGCTGGAAAGCGCACTCGCCTGGGAGCTATTAACGACAGAGTAACGCATTCACCGCCGAATAGATTATTCGGGTGAAGAGAAAAGAAGAAAAATAAAGGCAAAACACGTGGATTCGTCCATTTATTTTAACGATATATCTATGTTAAGGAATAACCATGAAAAAGAGTCTCCTTGCCGCTGCGCTGGCGCTGACAGCGACCTGTGCTCATGCGGGAGATACGGCAGTGCTGAAAGTGAAAGCCTCACTGACCAGCAACTCCTGTACGCCGGAACTCAGCAACGATGGCGTGATTGACTTCGGTACCGTTCAGGTTGGCGATCTCTCGCAAACCCAGACCACGCAGTTAGGTGAAAAGGGTCTGACGCTGACTATCACCTGCCCTACCCCTACCAAAGTGGGCTGGAGTATTGCCGACAACCGTACGGATTCGAACGCCAGCACCGGAACCGACTCAAACCTGAAGGTGCAGAACGCCACGTCAAACGGCGGCGAACTGCGCGGCAGCATGACGACCTTTGGCCTTGGCAAAACGCACGATGGCAAGAATATCGGTGCCTATTCCATCTATACCAGCACGGGTGAAGTGACGGCAAACGGGGCGACGGTTGAACCGATTCGTACGGCAGTCACTGCTGGTGTGGGCATGAGTCGCTGGCAAAAAGCCAATGGTGGCACTATCGCCAATAAGGATCTGGGCTTAATGAGCGTCGCCTCTGCGGGCAAAACGGCTCCGATGGCGGTGACCAGCGTCTCTTTCCCGCTGAACATCTCGCTGGCAGTGGAAAACCTGAAGAAACTGTCTCTGACAGAAGATACCGAGTTTGATGGTCAGGCCACCATCAGCGTGGTGTACCTGTAAGTCACAGAAACCGGGCGGCTTTCGCCGCCCGGCAGCACAACATTACTCTTTATCGCCCAGCAGAACGGATTCCAGCGCGATTTTGATCATGTCGTTGAAGGTGGTCTGACGTTCAGCAGCGGTCGTCTGCTCGTGGGTACGGATATGGTCAGAGACGGTGCAGATGGTCAGCGCTTTCGCACCGAATTCTGCCGCTACGCCGTAGATACCCGCCGCTTCCATCTCCACGCCGAGGATGCCGTACTTCTCCATCACGTCGAACATTTCACCGTCCGGGGAGTAGAACAGGTCGGCAGAGAAGAGGTTGCCTACGCGCGCGTCAACGCCCAGCGCTTTGGCCGCGTCCACCGCGTTACGCACCATGTCGAAGTCAGCAATCGCCGCGAAGTCATGATCCTTAAAGCGAATACGGTTCACTTTAGAATCTGTGCATGCGCCCATGCCGATAACCACATCACGCAGCTTAACATCCATGCGCACCGCGCCGCAGGATCCCACGCGGATGATTTTCTTCACGCCGAAATCAGTGATCAGCTCTTTGGTGTAGATAGAGCAGGATGGGATACCCATACCGTGGCCCATCACGGAGATTTTGCGGCCTTTATAGGTACCGGTGAAACCCAGCATGCCGCGCACGTTGTTCACTTCACGCACGTCTTCGAGGAAAGTTTCTGCAATGTGCTTCGCGCGCAGCGGGTCGCCCGGCATCAATACGACGTCAGCGAAATCACCCATTTCTGCGTTAATGTGAGGAGTTGCCATCTTCAGTTCCTTTTACATTGTTGTTTTTGCCGGGTGGCGGCTACGCCTTACCCGGCCTACAAAACCGTAGGCCCGGAAAGCGAAGCGCCACCGGGCAATGACCTCAGAACATAGCCTTGCCATATTCCATGTCTGACGTACCAAAGTACTTCGCGAGGGTCTGGCCGATGTCTGCGAAGGTTTCACGGTGTCCCAGTGAACCTGGTTTGACTTTCGGTCCGTACACCAGCACCGGAATGTGCTCACGGGTGTGGTCGGTACCGGTCCAGGTTGGGTCACAGCCGTGGTCGGCAGTCAGGATCAGAATGTCATCTTCACCCACCAGCTCCATCAGCTCTGGCAGACGGCGGTCGAACAGTTCCAGACCGGCAGCATAGCCCGCGACGTCACGACGGTGCCCCCAGGAAGAGTCGAAGTCCACGAAGTTGGTGAAGACAATGGTCTTATCGCCCGCTTCTTTCATCTCTTTGATGGTGGCATCGAACAGCGCATCCAGACCGGTGGCTTTCACTTTTTTGGTGATGCCGCAGTTAGCGTAGATGTCTGCGATTTTACCCACGGACACCACGTGACCGTCTTTCTCGTCGACCAGTTTCTGCAGCACGGTAGGGGCCGGTGGCTCAACGGCCAGGTCGTGACGGTTACCGGTACGCTGGAAGTTACCTGCTTTATCGCCGATAAACGGACGGGCGATAACGCGACCAATGTTGTAGCCGCCTTCGGTCAGCTCTTCGCGGGCGATTTCACACAGCTCGTAGAGTTTATCCAGGCCAAACGTCTCTTCGTGGCAGGCAATCTGGAAAACGGAGTCAGCGGAGGTGTAGAAAATCGGCTTGCCGGTTTTCATGTGCTCTTCGCCAAGCTGGTCCAGAATCACGGTGCCGGAAGAGTGGCAGTTACCGAGGTAGCCCGGCAGGTTGGCACGCTTCACCAGCTTATCGAGCAGCTCCTGCGGGAAGCTGTTCTCGTGATCGGAGAAATAACCCCAGTCGAAGAGGACCGGCACACCGGCGATTTCCCAATGGCCAGACGGGGTATCTTTACCGGAAGAGAGCTCGTGAGCCCAGGCGTAGGCGCCCACCACTTCCGCGTTGCCGTCCATACCGGCTGCGATTTTACCGGTAGAACCTTCATGCGCTTTCACCAGACCGAGGCGGGTCAGGTTTGGCAGGGTCAGAGGGCCTTTACGACCGTTGTCCGCTTCGCCTTTCGCACAGGCTTCCGCGATGTGACCCATGGTATCGGAACCCACGTCACCAAAACGTTCTGCATCTTCGGTTGCGCCGATGCCGAATGAGTCCAGCACCATAATAAATGCACGTTTCATAATTGTTCTCCGTACGTAGTGCTTCATAAAAATTCGATCAGATCAGTATACCGCTATTCGGTGATACGGCGATAGACCGAAGGTGAGCTTTCTGGCGCTTTATCAGCAAGCGTAATGGCCGCTTTCACCGCCTTCGCCGCGTCCTGCCAGCTGGCTTCGTCTTTGGCGTGGATCACCGCCAGCGGACGTTGGCCATCAACGCTGTCGCCCAGACGGGCCATATCGGTAAAGCCGACGCTGTAATCAATGGTGTCTGACGCCTGACGACGACCGCCGCCCATCGAGACCACCGCCATACCCAGCGCACGGGTGTCCATTGCTGAGACAAAGCCCTCGCTGTCGGCATATACGGCTTTGCTGAGCGTCGCGGTTGGCAGGTATTTGGCGTAATTCTCAACGAAGTCGGTCGGGCCTTTTTGTGCGGCGACCATACGGCCAAAGATCTCTGCCGCTTTGCCGTTGTCCAGCACGGCCTGCAGTTTCGCGCGGGCTTCCGCCTCGTCTTTCGCCAGCTTGCCGGAGATCAGCATCTCTACACACAGCGCCATGGTCACGTCGAACAGGCGCGGGTTGCGGTATTCCCCCGTCAGGAACTGGACGGCTTCACGCACTTCGACCGCGTTACCGGCGCTGGAGGCCAGTACCTGGTTCATGTCAGTGAGCAGCGCGGTGGTGCGCACGCCTGCGCCGTTGGAGACGCCAACGATCGCTTCGGCGAGCTGGGCAGAAAGTTCATAGGTCGGCATAAAGGCACCGCTGCCCACCTTCACGTCCATCACCAGCGCGTCCAGCCCTTCTGCCAGCTTTTTCGCCAGAATAGAGGCGGTGATCAACGGAATGGAGTCAACGGTGGCGGTGATGTCGCGGGTCGCGTAGAAACGCTTGTCTGCCGGGGCAAGAGAGCTGGTCTGGCCGATAATTGCCACACCCACGTCTTTAATAATGTCGCGGAAGCGGTTGTCATCCGGGAAGATATCGAAGCCCGGAATGGCTTCCAGTTTGTCGAGCGTACCGCCGGTGTGGCCCAGACCGCGCCCGGAAATCATCGGGATGTAACCGCCACAGGCGGCCACCATAGGGCCCAGCATCAGGGAGGTCACGTCACCCACACCGCCGGTGGAGTGTTTGTCCACAATCGGGCCGTTAAGGTTAAGGCTTTTCCAGTCCAGAACGGTTCCTGAATCTCGCATCGCCATGGTCAGCGACACGCGCTCGGGCATCGACATATCGTGGAAGAAAATGGTCATCGCCAGAGCCGCAATCTGCCCTTCAGAGACGGTGTTATCACGAATGCCATTGATAAAGAAGCGGATCTCTTCGTCGCTTAATGCATGACCATCACGTTTTTTACGAATAATTTCTTGTGCGAGAAACACGGTAACCTCCATGCGGAATCGGGGGAATTGTGGCGGGTGGCGCTACGCTTACCCGCCCTACGACCCTGTAGGCCGGATAAGCAAAGCGTCATCCGGCATTGTCTGGCAATCAGTAGCTGCTTGCGCTCTTACCGTCGCCATGACCCAGCGCTTTCAGCAGGCTTGCCAGCAGGCTGGACGCACCGAAGCGGTAGTGACGGGAATCGGCCCAGTCGGCGCCGAACAGCTCGTCGGCAATCGCCAGGAACTGCTGCGCGTCTTCGGCAGTACGCACGCCGCCCGCAGGTTTGAAACCAACGGTTTTGGACACGCCCATATCGCGAATGACTTCCATCATGATGCGCGCGCTTTCCGGGGTCGCATTCACCGGTACTTTACCGGTGGAGGTTTTAATGAAATCCGCACCGGCTTTGATGGAGATTTCAGACGCTTTACGAATAAGCGCTTCTTCTTTCAGCTCGCCGGTTTCGATGATCACTTTCAGCAGCACGTTTGCCGCCGCGCACGCGTCTTTACAGGCTTTCACCAGGTCGAAGCCAACCTGCTCGTTACCGGCGATCAGCGCGCGGTACGGGAATACCACGTCAACTTCGTCTGCACCGTAAGCAATGGCCGCGCGGGTTTCTGCCAGCGCAATCTCGATATCGTCGTTGCCGTGCGGGAAGTTAGTTACGGTTGCAATGCGCACATCCGGCGTGCCCTGCTCTTTCAGCGTTTTGCGGGCAATCGGAATAAAGCGCGGGTAGATACAGATGGCTGCGGTGTTACCCACTGGCGTTTTCGCCTGATGGCACAGGGCGATGACTTTCTCATTGGTGTCGTCATCGTTCAGGGTAGTCAGGTCCATCAGTTTCAACGCGCGCAGGCTGCTTGCAGTTAAATCGGTCATAACATTCTCCAACGGCAGTGCCGTATCAATTTTACCTTGCGGGTCTGTGAGTATTTTAACATCCACCCGCATCCACACTTCGACATTCATCACAGTTAATGAAAACTGCGTACAAATTTGCATTACTGTAATGAGATCTTCTTCAAACTTTAGCGCACTTATTGCTGACTAAAGCCGCGATACCCCCTGTGGGATCAAAAGCCCCAACAGGCTGGCTTTCTACAATTCGTTCATCATCAGCAGAACACTCAAGGAAGCGAACATGCCAGATACCCTGCAACAACGTTGCCAGCACATTGTGACAAGTCCGGTGTTAATCCCGGAACAAAAACGTCATTTTCTGGCGCTGGAAGCGGAAAACAACCTGCCTTATCCGGCACTTCCTGAAGCCGCCCGCGCCGCGCTGGACGAGGGATTTATCTGCGACATGTTCGAAGGCCATGCGCCTTACAAACCGCGCTACGTCCTGCCGGATTATGAAAAATTCCTGGCTAACGGTTCTGAATGGCTGGAGCTGGAAGGGGCAAAGGATCTGGATGATGCCCTCTCGCTATTAACCATTCTCTACCATCATGTTCCTTCAGTGACATCTATGCCGGTCTATCTGGGGCAGCTTGATGCGATACTGAATCCATATGTTAGAATTCTAACACAAGAAGAAATCGATAGCCGAATAAAACGTTTCTGGCGCTATCTCGACAGAACGCTCCCTGATGCGTTTATGCACGCAAACATCGGGCCCGCTGACGGCCCTATCATCCGCGCCATTCTACGTGCAGATGCAGAACTGAAGCAGGTTGCGCCGAACCTGACCTTTATTTACGATCCTGAAATCACCCCGGACGATTTGCTGCTTGAGGTGGCAAAAAACATTTGCGAATGCAGTAAACCGCATATTTCAAACGGCCCCGTGAATGATAAAATTTTCACAAAAGGCCGTTTTGGCGTGGTGAGCTGTTACAACTCCTTGCCGCTGGCTGGCGGTGGCAGCACCCTGGTGCGCCTTAACCTCAAAGCCATTGCGGAGCACAGCACCTCCGTTGACGACTTCTTCAACCGTACGCTTCCGCACTACTGTCAGCAGCAAATCGCCATCATTGATGCCCGCTGTGATTTTCTCTATCAACAATCAGGCTTCTTTGAGAATAGCTTCCTGGTAAAAGAGGGGCTGATTGATGCCGGGCGTTTTGTGCCGATGTTTGGCATGTACGGCCTGGCGGAAGCGGTAAACACGCTCTGTGAGAAGGACGGAATCAACGGTCGCTATGGCAAAGACGAGCAGGCTAACGCGCTGGGCTATCGCATCAGCGAACAGCTTGCGGCGTTTGTAGAAAACACGCCGGTGAAGCACGGCTGGAAACAGCGCGCCATGCTCCATGCGCAGTCGGGCATCAGCTCTGATTCCGGCGCCACGCCAGGCGCGCGTCTGCCTTATGGTGACGAACCGGATCCCATCAGCCATCTGCTGGCCGTTGCGCCACACCACAGATACTATCACTCCGGTATCAGCGATATTTTAACGCTCGATGAGACGGTAAAACGCAACCCACAGGCGATAGTGCAGCTTTGTCTGGGCGCGTTCAGGGCCGGTATGCGGGAGTTCACCGCCAACGTTGCGGGTAACGATCTGGTCCGCGTGACGGGCTACATGGTGCGCCTGTCAGACCTGGAAAAATTCCGCGAAGCCGGTTCGCGCACCAATACGACCTGGCTTGGCGAAGAAGCCGCTCGCAATACCCGCATCCTGGAACGTCAGCCGCGCGTGATAAGCCATGAACAACAGATGCGCTTTAGTTAGTCAGGTCACTCCTTTTTCCTGCGTGGACGGGCCGGGCAGTCGCCTGGCCCTGTTCCTGCAGGGCTGCAACCTGCGCTGTAAAACCTGCCACAACCCATGGACCATCGGGCGCTGCAACGACTGCGGCGACTGCGTGCCCCACTGCCCTCATGATGCACTCAACATTCAGGCCGGACGCGTATGGTGGCAGGAGAGTCATTGCCAGCAGTGTGATACCTGCCTTCATCTTTGCCCGCAGCAGTCCACGCCCATGGCGCACCGCCTGAGCGTGGAGGAGATCCTCACGCAGATCCGAAAAGCTGCTCCCTTTATTGAGGGCGTTACCGTGAGCGGCGGCGAGGCCACAACACAGCTGCCGTTTTTAATCGCCCTTTTTAGCGCAATCAAAACCGATCCTGAACTGCAGCATTTAACCTGCCTGGTGGACAGCAACGGGCTGCTAAGCGAAACCGGCTGGGAGAAACTGCTGCCGGTACTGGATGGGGCGATGCTGAATCTCAAGGCATGGGGAAACGCGCATCACCGTTTCCTGACCGGGCGCGAAAACCCGCTGATTAAACAGAGCATTCGCTGGCTTGCCGATCGCCACCGTTTGACGGAACTGCGCTTGCTGGTTATCCCGGAGCAGTGCGATTATCTGGAACATCTTAAGCCGCTGACCACGTTTATCCGCGGGCTTGGGAATGTTCCGGTGCGTATTAACGCGTTTCATGCGCATGGGGTTTACGGAGAGGCGGCGTCATGGCGCAGCGCCACGCCGGAGGACATTGAACCGCTGGCGCAGGCACTGGAAAAACAGAAGATAACGGTGATTCGTCCGGCACTTTACCTATAGCGTGATGCCAAATACCGCACGCGTATTTTCCAGTAACGCATCGGCAATCACCTCTTCAGGCTCCGTTCGCAGCTCACACAGGGTGGTAAACACGCGCGCAGCCTGCTCCGGACGATTCGGCTGGCCCTGAAAACCACTCAGCGGCATATCCGGGGCATCCGTTTCCAGTAGCAGCGCAGAGAGTGGCAACTGTGCCATCACATCGCGGGTTTTACTGGCACGCGGATAGGTAATGGTGCCCCCCACGCCAATTTTATAGCCCAGCTCGATAAAACGCTGCGCCTGCTGCAGGCTGCCGGAAAAACCGTGCACCACGCCCCTACGCGGTAGATCGATGCGTTTCAGGTGCATCGCCAGCTTATCGTGCGTGCGTCTTGAATGGAGGATCACCGGCAGGTCGTGACGCTTAGCCAGCCGAAGCTGCGCGTCGAGGATCGTCTGCTGGCGTTCAAACTGAGGATCCTCACGATAGAGATCGAGCCCGATCTCGCCGATAGCGACAAGTTTGTCTCCTGCGGTCTGCAGGGCTTCATCAAGTGCCTCAATATGCTCATCAAGGTGGCGCTCAATCACTATCGGATGCAGGCCGAGCGCAGCATAGAGAGCGGGGTAACGCGTGGAGAGCGTCAGCACACGCGAAAAATCAGCCGCTTCTACCGACGGTACAACGATCGCCTGAACGCCTGCCTCAGCGGCTTTCGCAATACTTTGCGCCTCATTTCCCGTAAACGGCGGAAAATCAAAGTGGCAGTGGGTATCAACAAAGCGGTGCGTCACGCCAGATCCTCGTTATCTAATAAAGCGTCATTCGCCTGTGGAATGTCCACCAGCGGCATCGTCAGGGCGTCGTTGGCGACAATTGCAGGGGGCGTAATGATGGGTTTGTGCCGATGCAGGGGCGGTTGCTCCGCCAGCATCTTACCGACCGTCGCCAGGAAGTAGCGTCCGCACAGCCGCCCCGTTTTGTAGTCCATGCGCAGCGCAGGGACGCGGCTGCCCAGCGCCATGCTGATCAATGGCTTAGGAGGATAGATTTCGAAAATTCGCAGCTTACCCGGCGGTTTTTCAATGAAACGCTGCATCGCGCCGTAGGTGGTTTCATGCTGCTTCGCGATGTTCACCAGCGGTTGCAGGCTGCTGTCACCCAACCAGCGCTCCATCCGCTTAAACCACTGCGGTGTATAGTACATTTGCGACGGCACGGTACGGATCACCACGATCGTTTTCGCACCGCGACGGGCGGCTTCCTGCACCGGTACCGCGTCACTGATCCCGCCGTCCAGATAGCTGATGCCGTCCAGCAGGGCGCCGGTACGATAAAAACCGGGAATGGCGCTGGAGGCGCGGATGATGTCCAGCCAGTTCTCCTTCTGCGGAGAGAAATAGCCCGGGGAATAGTCATCCCCCCGACTGGCGCACATCCAAAACTCTTTTCCGCTATCAAACAGACGGGCCGCCGTGTCCATTGCCAGCGGCATCTGGCTGGAGGTCGACTCCAGCAGCCAGTCGAGATCGATCAGGTTGCCGCCGCGCACAAAGCGCACCGGGTTAAAAAATTCTTTCGCCGTGGTGTAGCGCATAATCACTTTTCGCGCGTAGCCAGGCTGGTTGCAGACATAGGCAGAGAGATTCTGCGCCCCGGCAGACGTGCCAAAGTAGAGATCAAACGGGTTGAACTGCGCGCGCATAAACTCATCCAGCACGCCAGCGGTGAAAATGCCGCGCTGCCCACCGCCCTCACAGACCAGTGCGAGTTGACCCGCGCGAAACGGTTTTAACGTCAGCGGCGCAATATTGCCGAGCGTAACGGGAATTCGTTGCCCCACCTCTGCTTTCCTGTTTTGATTATTTTATAACACCACAGTAACGCACCCGACCTGTAACGCAAATAAGAAAAAGCCAGTCGCGGTGACTGGCTTTATTTTGTTGATGGAATATTGCGTTTGCTATGGACGTCGACGCCCTGTAAACAGGCTGACCAGGAACAGAATAATACCCACAACAAAGACAATTTTAGCTGCCCATGCCGCTGTACCTGCCAGTCCACCAAAGCCCAATGCGGCGGCAATTAACGCGATAACCAGAAATATAATGCCCCAACGAAACATAAGCTTCTCCTTTACCATAGTTAATGTCGGCCGCTAAACGTGAGCGCTCAGGTCACTCACCGGCGTTTTTCCAGAGTCGTTCTAATTTCGCCCGCAGGGTTGAGCCTGGCGGGCGACTGGTCCAGATTTACTTCGTTTTCAGATCGTTTTTAACGCTTTTCACACCATCAATCGCTTTCGCAATTGACTCGGCGCGTTCACTTTGCGCCTGGGAATCAACCGTACCGGAAAGCTGAACCACGCCATCGGTGGTTTCCACTTTCACCTTACGGGACGGTACGATGTCATCTGCTAACAGTTTAGCTTTGATTTCGCTGGTGGTTGCCGCATCCCCGGCATAACCTTTCACTGAAGCGTCTTTGCTGTCGCGAACGTGCAGTTTATCGCTCACGGAGGTGACACCCTCAACACCCTTCGCCACTTTGACAGCCTGTTCGGCCTGGGCCTGGCTTTCCACAAAGCCACTCAGCGTCACGACTTTCTTGTCGGTTTTAACGGAAATATCGGTGCTCTTGATCGCTTCGTCATCCACCAGTGCGGCTTTCACTTTTGCTGTGATAGAGCTGTCGTCCATGAAATTACCGACTTTATTCATAGAGCTATCGATTTTTTGCCCTGCGCTATCGGCCGTGGACTGTGCTTTATCCATGGTGCTGCTTTCCGCCAGAGCGGAACCGCTAACCAGAACGCTACCCAGTGTTACAGCCAGCAGAGTTTTAGAAATCTTCAGTCTTGTCATATTCATCGATGTATTCCTGTGTTGACCCGTTATTCGGGCTACATACTTCCTTAGTAGTTTTATATATTGCGAATAAACACACGGGCAAAATGGATAACCTAAAGCCATGCATTGAACAGTTAATTTATCCACGCCCGGTGCTAAACACTGAGTTAAATATAGATCACTCTCACAATGCCGCTTTCAGATTTGGGCAAAAAATAGGCAAAAGACGTGAAAACGCAGTGAATTAAGAACATTCCGCAAGGGACTAATAAGACAGGAAATAAAGAAGAGCACGGCGAGTGCCGTGCTCTGAGAGGGAATTAGTGTTCGCGCGTTTTGCGGAACTGAACGTCAGGATAACGCTCCTGCGTCAGGTTCAGGTTCACCATGGTTGGGGCAATATAGGTCAGGTTATCGCCGCCATCCAGCGCCAGTTGTACTTCGTTCTTACGCTTAAATTCTTCGAATTTCTTCACGTCAGAACACTCAACCCAGCGCGCCGTCGCCACGTTCACCGATTCGTAAATCGCTTCCACGTTGTATTCGCTTTTCAGACGCGCAACGACAACGTCGAACTGCAGTACGCCGACCGCACCGACGATCAGATCGTTGTTGGCGATAGGACGGAAGACCTGCACCGCCCCCTCTTCAGAGAGCTGAACCAGACCTTTCAGCAGCTGTTTCTGCTTCAGTGGATCGCGCAGGCGAATACGACGGAACAGCTCAGGGGCGAAGTTCGGGATACCCGTGAACTTCATCATTTCACCCTGAGTGAACGTATCGCCGATCTGGATCGTACCGTGGTTGTGCAGACCGATGATGTCACCCGGATACGCTTCTTCAACGTGCGAGCGGTCACCCGCCATAAAGGTCAGCGCGTCGGAGATCACCACATCTTTACCAATACGCACCTGGCGCAGCTTCATGCCCTTTTCATACTTACCGGACACGACGCGCATAAAGGCGACGCGGTCACGGTGTTTCGGGTCCATGTTGGCCTGAATCTTGAATACGAAGCCGGTGAATTTCTCTTCTTTCGCTTCCACTTCACGGGTGTCGGTTTTGCGTGGCATCGGCTGTGGCGCCCACTCCACCAGACCGTCGAGCATATGGTCTACGCCAAAGTTACCGAGCGCGGTACCAAAGAACACCGGGGTAATTTCACCGCTCAGGAACAGTTCTTTGTCGAACTCATGCGAGGCACCTTTCACCAGCTCCAGCTCATCGCGCAGCTGCGCGGCAAGCTCTTCACCGACCGCGGCGTCCAGATCCGGGTTGTCCAGACCTTTCACAATGCGCACTTCCTGAATGGTGTGGCCTTTACCGGTTTGATACAGGTAAGTTTCGTCTTTATAGAGGTGATACACCCCTTTAAACAGCTTACCGCAGCCAATAGGCCAGGTGATTGGCGCACAGGCGATCTTCAGCTCGTTTTCCACTTCATCCATTAACTCCATCGGGTCACGGATGTCACGGTCGAGTTTGTTCATAAAGGTGAGGATCGGCGTATCGCGCAGACGGGTAACTTCCATCAGCTTACGGGTACGATCTTCTACCCCTTTCGCGGCGTCGATCACCATCAGGCAGCAGTCCACTGCCGTCAGTGTACGGTAGGTATCTTCGGAGAAGTCTTCGTGGCCCGGGGTGTCCAGCAGGTTCACCAGGCAGTCGTGATACGGGAACTGCATCACGGAGGTGGTAATCGAAATACCACGCTGCTTTTCCATCTCCATCCAGTCTGATTTCGCATGCTGGCTGGAGCCACGGCCTTTAACGGTACCCGCAGTCTGGATCGCCTGTCCGAACAGCAACACCTTCTCGGTGATGGTCGTTTTACCGGCATCCGGGTGCGAGATAATGGCAAAAGTACGGCGCTTGGCCACCTCTTGCAGATAAGGAGACAACGTCATAATTAAATCTTCTTTTATAAGCGCGGCAGCACGCCACGCGTCATGGAATACAAAATTGCGGCTATTTTACCCATCAATGGGGGGCAGGCAATCATTGTTTACACAGGAGTTGCTCCAGTTCGTTCAACGACGTGACGGTCCAGGTCGGCTCAATGCCTTCAGGCTTCACGCGGCCATGCGCATTCAGCCAGACAGTCGACAGACCGGAGTTCATACCCCCCAGAATATCAGACTCTGCGGTATCCCCTACCATCAGCACGCGGTCGCGGTCAGGATTTCCGGCTTGCGCCAGGGCATAATCAAAAATTCGCGGATCCGGCTTCGGCACACCCACCTCTTCGGAGATCACCAGCGCGTCAAAATGATCGCGCAGGCCGGTGCGTTCAAGGCGGATCTGCTGCAGCGCGGTAAAGCCGTTGGTGATGATCCCAAGCTTCGCTTTACCTTTGAGAGAATCCAGCAGGGAAACCGCGCCCGGCAGTGGGGAGCAAATCTCTGCCATCGCATTGAGAAAAGCTTCGTTCAGCGAGCCCGGACTGACGTTTAAGCGTTCCGCCCACGCGTCAAAACGCTGGTGCTGGAGTTGTAACGCGGTGATGGCGCCGTTCTGATAATCCACCCACAGCGGCTTGTTCACCGCCTGATAGTCCTGAAAATCTTCAGCGGTGAAGGTCACGCTATAGTCGAGAAACATCCGCTGTAGGCCGCCGAACGCGTCAAAGGTAAACAGCGTTTCGTCGGCATCAAAGAAAATCCAGTCCCATTTCATCGTTACAACCTTATCTTTGTTATCCAATTGGCAGAGCCATAATAATGGCGTCTTCACGTCCCTCTGCGGTGGGGTAGTAGTTACGGCGGATTGTCGCCTCGTTAAAGCCTAAGCTTTCATAGAGCGCGATGGCGGCGACATTCGACGCGCGCACCTCCAGCCAGAGGGTAAAAACGTCACGGGTTTCGAGCTCACGAATGAGATGCTCAAGCAGTTCTCTTCCCAGTCCCCGGCGCTGAAACGCAGGGTCAACCGCGATGTTAAACAGCGTCGCCTCATCAAGGACGACCTGCGTTATGGCAAACGCCGCCATAGTGCCGTCAACGTCCAGCCGGTAGTTGAGGTACCGATCGCCCTGGTTGCTGGCGAACGTTTTTTCGCTCCACGGAAACGCGTGGGCGCGTGTTTCAATCGCGAACGCGGTGGTCAGGTCAGGCGTCGTGAGGGAAGAAATCGTGTTCATATTCGCAGATTTGTTGCCATAGCGCGCTGCGCGCTTTTGGGTTGGCTTTCAGTTCGTCCAGCGCTGGCGAGCAGATCTGACTCCCCTGAAGAGAGATGTCGGTCGTCTCTCCGATGCGCCAGCTGTTACACCGACTCTCAGGAGGAAGCATTGCCACCCGTTCCGGCGTCAGCTGTAAAACCTGGTCGGAAGTCAGCTTCAGGCTGCGAAGGACATCACCAATCAGGGGTTCATTCAGGGCAGGCAGTTCTTCCGCCACCATCACCAGCCTGACGTGCGCCGGGATGGAGATAGCGATTTCGCCCTGCAACGCCGTCGGGCGACGCAAGGCCCACTGGGTGATGCCCAGCTGCTGCAACTGCCAGTCTCGTCGGGATGTCATAGCGAAAACTCCTGTCTCTCAGGCGCGCAAATATAGCAAATGTGTCGAAAGTGCGCCATCTACCTACTATAATCCCCGCCTGAGTTTATTGAGGAACAATTCATGTCTGCATTTACCCCGGCAAGTGAAGTCTTGCTGCGTCACAGTGATGATTTCGAAGAAAGCCGTATTCTGTTTGCCGGAGATATGCAGGATGACCTGCCTGCGCGTTTCGACTGTGCTGAAAGCCGTGCCCATACCCAATACTATCACCACTGGCAGGTGCTGAGCCGTCAGATGGGCGAGCGCGCGCGCTTTAGCCTGGTGGCGGAGCAGCGCGATATTGCTGACTGCGATACGCTGATCTACTACTGGCCGAAGAACAAGCCGGAAGCCCAGTTTCAGCTGATGAACCTGCTCTCCCTGCTGCCGGTGGGTTGCGACATTTTCGTTGTCGGTGAGAACCGCAGCGGCGTGCGCAGTGCTGAACAGATGCTGGAAGGCTATGCGCCACTGAATAAAGTCGACAGCGCGCGTCGCTGCGGTCTGTACCATGGTCGTCTGGAAAAACAGACAGAATTCGATGCTAACACCTACTGGGACGAGTATCAGCTTGACGGCCTGACCATCAAAACTCTGCCGGGCGTGTTCAGCCGTGATGCGCTGGATACCGGCAGCAAGCTGCTGCTTTCTACCCTGACACCACACACCAAAGGCAAAGTGCTGGACGTGGGCTGCGGCGCGGGCGTGCTTTCAACGGTGCTTGCCAGCCATTCGCCTAAAGTCCGTTTAACCCTGTGTGATGTGAGCGCCCCGGCGGTAGAAGCCAGCCGTGCAACGCTTGCGGCAAACGGCATTGAAGGCGATGTTATTGCCAGCAACGTCTTCTCTGACGTGACCGGCCGCTTTGACATGATCATCTCTAACCCGCCGTTCCACGACGGTATGGAGACCAGCCTCGAAGCGGCGCAAGCGCTGATTCGTGGTGCGACCCGTCACCTCAACAGTGGCGGTGAACTGCGTATCGTCGCGAACGCCTTCCTGGCGTATCCGAAAGTGCTGGATGAAACCTTTGGCTTCCACGAAGTGATCGCCCAGACCGGCCGCTTTAAGGTGTATCGCACCGTGATGACGCGTCAGGCCAAAAAGTAATCTCCCGTTCTGTTTGCCAGATAAGCGCACGCGCTATCCGGCAAACAGGCACCTCGCTCCCGACCATTTTTGCAGCGATCAATAAATCGTGCGCACTTTTCTGTTGACGTAAAGCTGAAAACATCTAGAATGCGCCTCCGTGGTTACGATACTTTTACAGTATCGATGGTATGCGAAGGTGGCGGAATTGGTAGACGCGCTAGCTTCAGGTGTTAGTGTCCTTACGGATGTGGGGGTTCGAGTCCCCCCCCTCGCACCATAAATCACGTTGATATTGCTCGCACTGGGCGAAGGTGGCGGAATTGGTAGACGCGCTAGCTTCAGGTGTTAGTGTCCTTAGGATGTGGGGGTTCGAGTCCCCCCCCTCGCACCATAAATCACGTTGATATTGCTCGCACTGGGCGAAGGTGGCGGAATTGGTAGACGCGCTAGCTTCAGGTGTTAGTGTCCTTAGGATGTGGGGGTTCGAGTCCCCCCCCTCGCACCAACGAGGCGATATCAAACCAGTAAGATAACTGTGCGAAGGTGGCGGAATTGGTAGACGCGCTAGCTTCAGGTGTTAGTGTCCTTACGGATGTGGGGGTTCGAGTCCCCCCCCTCGCACCAATTATCTTGCATCCCTTCTGTTGTACCTCTTATTTTTCCCTGTTATTTCAAACTCATCAGTATTACCAGAATTCCACCGATCAGTGCCATACCGGATGTCAGTAAAACAAAGTGACGTAGTTGCTTATGCCAGATCATGCATGAAGTCACCAGCAATCCCGACACAAGAATGGTCTTCCAGACATCAATGGAGAGATCGGCGAACATCAAACCGCCAAGCACGACGCCCGGCAGCAGTACCCCCCATGCACTTCCCAGCACCCTGTTCAACATGCATCGCCCTTTCATAACGATAATGATAAACAATATCATATGATAAAGATTATCATTTGTCCGCGCAGACAATCAAAAAAGTTCGACCTTTACCGCTATGTAGAATGACAGGAATAGCCTAAGGTGATAAATTGCTCACCTGTTAACTACACATAAAGTTTTTCTTATAATTACTCTTTGAGTTTTTTGCATATTTTATTGCGAAACAACGCCTATTTATCTGTTTTAATTAAATTTTAATAAAAACGCACGACTATGACATCACAATCCTGGCGGTCTTTGGTTCAACGAAAATATCAATTATCGTTACGTTTATTTTTATTTCTGAATGCAACCTCAGCGGTGTTCTCGGTAACAAATCCGCTCTATTCCGTGCGCGTGTTTTCCGCCCCGCTGATTGCTATTTTTTCCATCAGCACCGGCCTGTTCGTCTGGCACTGGAAAAAGTGTGCGCGAAAGATAAATATTCCTTTTGTTTCAGGGATCTTCGGTATTTTGTGGGCATGGCAAATTGATTCGAAATTTTCGCTAATTACCCATAACCAGGCGACGTATTTGTTAATCGCCCTATTAACGGTGCTTTTTATCGGAACGCTGGCATTCGCCAGTAATATCAAAGCATTTACTCTGCATTCACTCCCCGCGTTTATTGTCTGTCTGTGGTTAAGCGATCCAGAGATGTGGCTGAGAATGACCTATTCTTTCGCACTTCCTGTGGTGGCCATCGCTATTCATAACATTTTGCAAAGACGCAACGATCGCTTTGCGCAGGAACTGCTTTCCCGGCTGCTGGAAGAACGGGAGACCCTTACCGATCTCAGTATGATGGATCCGCTTACCGGCCTCTATAATCGGCGCGGCCTGCAGAGCCGCCTGGAGAACCTGCCAGCGGTGGAAAACGGTGAACACTTTGTTCTGCTGATGGATATCGACCACTTCAAAGCCTATAACGACCACTACGGCCATATGATGGGTGACCAGGCTCTGAAACGTGTTTCTGCAGCAATCCGCGACGCCGTGCGTTCGCGTGACATTGTGGCGCGTTTCGGCGGGGAAGAGTTTATGGTGCTGCTGACGAATATTTCACTTGAACACGCCCGTCATACGGCAGAGCGGATCCGGCAGAAAGTCTACGATTTGAAAATCCCGCATCTCTTCAACGAAAGCGTCGCCACCAATGTCACCATCAGCATCGGTATTGCCATTTTTGAAAATGAAGATGTCGAAGGCGCGCTGGAGAGAGCAGACAGAGCGCTCTATGAAGCAAAGCATCTGGGACGTAACAACATTCTTCTGAGCGAAGAGCTGCAAACCGCGTAGACGGGTCGGCGTTGAATCAGGACAAAAGTCTTGCCATTGGTATAAGCAATAGTTAGGATTGGCAATCATTATCATTTAGATTCCTATCTCAACTATGGCTACGCATACCGCACACATTGTTGAACCCCTTCTCTGGCGAGCGCCCCTCACCAACGGGAATGCGTCGCTTGCGGATGCCATACGGGATAAGATTGCGGAAACACGCGCTCACCTGCTGGACTTTATCCGGCTTGATGAAGCGCCCCCGCACCACGCCATGACCCTCGCGGAGTGGCGACAACCCTCTACGCTGCAGTCGCTGCTTGCCACCTATTCCGACCATATCTATCGCAATCAGCCAGCCCTGACGCGAGAAAATAAGCCTTTGCTTTCCCTGTGGGCACAATGGTATATCGGGCTGATGGTGCCTCCGCTCATGCTGGCGGTATTAACCCAGAAAAGTATGCTGGCGCTCTCCCCGGAACATTTTCATGTCGAGTTCCACGAAACCGGTCGAGCGGCCTGTTTCTGGATCGATCTGCACGAAGACCTGAACGCGGCGCCACTCTCTGCCCAGGAACGTCTGGAGCAACTTGTCATTCAGGCCTTGATTCCGGTGGTGGATGCGCTTGAAGCGACGGGGGAGATCAACGGAAAGCTTATCTGGAGTAATACCGGATATTTAATCCACTGGTATTTAACGGAAATGAAACCGCTGCTTGGTGATGAGAACGTTGATGCACTGCGTCAGTCCTGTTTCTTTGCAAAACAGCTTTCAGACGGCCGCGATAACCCGCTCTTTCGTACCGTTGTACTCCGTGACGGACTCCTGGTGCGCCGCACCTGCTGCCAGCGCTATCGCCTGCCGGACGTTAAGCAGTGCGGGGATTGTACGCTGAAGTAATTGGGTGCGGCCTGATGCCCTCACCCTGCCCCTCTCCCACGGGGAGAGGGAACAAACATTAAAAACGGCAACCTGAAAGTTGCCGTTTTGCTTTTACCTAGGCCACCTGCTGATTATCCTCTTCCGCATTACGCTGCGCTTCTTCAGCTTCCTGCTCCAGCAGTTGTTTCTCGTAAACTTTAAAGAACGGGTAGTAGATGATGGCCGATACGCAGGCCAGAACGACAACCAGAATAGCTGCACGGAAATCCCAGCCCAGGGCCCATGCTGCGCCTATCGGCGCCGGTGCTGTCCAGGGTACGACGGAAATGACGCGGCCAATCAAATCAAAGGTCATCGCGGCCCAGGCCAGGACGGCGTTAACCATGGGGGCCAGCAGGAACGGTATAAAGAACACCGGATTCATCACAATCGGCGTGCCGAAGATAACGGGTTCGTTGATGTTAAAGAAGCTGGGCACCACGCTCAAACGCCCGATAGAACGTAAATGCGCCGAGCGGCTACGCAGATAGCAAATCACCAGCCCCATCGTCGCACCCGACCCACCGATCACGATGAAGAACGTCCAGAAGGCTTCCATAAAAATATGTGGCAAAGGCTGACCGGCGGCCAGTGCGGTCTGGTTGGCCCCAAGGTTTGTCAGCCAGAACATCTGCAGCATCCCGGAGACAATGGCCGCGCCGTGGATCCCGGCGAACCACAGCAAATGCCCAATCAGTACCGCCAGCAGAATCGCAGGCAGTGAGTCTGCCGCGGAAACCAGGGGTTTAAAGATCGACATAATCGCCTGCGGGATCAGCATGTCAAACTGAGACTGAATCACCAGGCTCAGCGGATAGAGCGTTAACACCACCACCAGCACCGGGATCAGCAGGTCAAAGGAGTTTTTGATCATCGGCGGTACCTGGTCTGGCAGGCGAATACCGATGTTATGCGCCTTGAGGAAACGCATCATCTCAACGCAGTAAATCGCGACCAGAATGGCGGTGAAAATACCGGTTCCACCGAGGCTATCGACAGGAAGTGTGCCTTTGGTTTTCGGTGCCGCGACCAGCAAAAATGCCATGAGCGAGAGCATGGCACACATAAACGGATCGAGCTGGTGCGTTTTGACATAGTGTTTGCCCAGGTTATAGGCAATGGCCGCACAGATATAAATGGACATAATCCCCATCGTCATATCAAACGGCGTGAGGATCTGGCCTTCAAATTGTTTCGCCATATCCAGCCAGGCGCGTGCGAAACCCCAGGTGGTATCAGGCGAAAATGGCGGGTAAGCGAACACTAATAAAAATGAACCCACAATCATAAACGGCATCGCGGAGATGAAGCCATCACGGATAGCCATCACATGACGTTGAGAAGAGATGCGCCCGGCAATCGGGCTAACGTAATTTTCAACGAAACGGAATATCAGATTAAACGCAGCATGGTTGGCAGACATGGCAGCTCTCCTGTCAGACGTTTATAACGGACGCGCTCGCGCCGCACGTTGTTCCATAACTCAGCTTCACAACCTTGCTGGCTTGTGTACCCGCGGTACTGCTCAGACGAAATGGTTTCATAATTGGCTCTTATTATTGGATACAGGGGACGTTACATACTCAGTATTAATCTACGCATCACGCTCTGCAACCGGTTACTGTAACCGGTTTCTGTGATTGTGAAGGGGATCCAGAAATCAGCCATCCGGGATATTTGTTACTTAAGAGATATTTACAGAGCATAAATTCTTATGACAGATTACGCAGGTTATTTGTCAGGAGGAAATAATGAGTTTGCAGTCCGTACAGCAGTTTTTTGCCGACAACGCGCCGGAGATAGAAGTTATAGAACTTAGCCAGAGTACGGCTACCGTTGCGCTGGCTGCTGCCGCCCATCGTGTGGAACCGGGACAAATCGCCAAAACCTTATCTTTGAAGATTAAAAATGAGGTGATACTGGTCGTTGCGAAGGGTGATGCGCGTCTGGATAACAAAAAACTGAAAGACACCTTTGGCGCAAAAGCGCGCATGCGCAGCAGTGATGAAGTGGTCACCGTTACGGGCCATCCCGTTGGCGGCGTCTGCCCGTTCGGGCTGGAAAACCCGCTCGCGGTTTACTGTGATATCTCTCTAAAACAGTACGCGGAAGTGCTTCCTGCCGCTGGTGCAATCCATAGTGCTGTGCGTATTTCTCCGGACAGAATGGCAGAGCTGACATCCGCAAAGTGGGTCGATGTGTGCATCTGATTGATGCGCCAGAAGATCTCTGGCGCAAAAGGCAGGTTACAAAAATGTCGGTTTGTTTAACCCCACACTACGCGTTTCTCTTACCGGCAAATGCGTAAGAATATCCGCGGCATCGAGCAACCCAACGTCAGAATTCACCCCCAGCTTCACCATCGCATTAAACTTATGTGCGCGGATAGTCTTGATATTGCGCTTAAGCTGCGCCGCGATTTCTGGGATGGAATAGCCGCACGACATATAACGCAATATTGCCCTCTCCGTCGGGCTTAACATCCGGTTCTGGCTGCAGTACCAATGATTAAGCATATTGTCATTTATGCGCAGCGTTTCGCTCAACAGCACCATGAATTCTTTCCGCAGGTGTTCAAGCGTCACTGATTTACTGACCACACCGTGAAGGCGAGAAGGGGAAAGATGGCTAATCAGCCGCGCCTCCATCTCATCAGATACCAGTATAATGCGTTGAATATGGCTATGCGTAAACGCGAGATCCCTCAGGTGCGCCAGGCAGTTGCGACGTGCTTCTCGCGCATCGGAAAGGGAATAGATCAGCGAGAAAAAATTAACGTGATAAAGCGCCTTCTTAAAGCCATCGAAATCATTGAACAGGTGCAGCTGATATTGACTGAGTTCGGACTGCGCAAAAAGATGCTGCAGCCCAATGGCACTCATCGTGCAATTTTCGATGATGGCGATATGTCGTGTTGAATCGGTTTTTTCCATTCCTCGAACTCTCCATAGGCTGACATGAGATTCAGCTCTCTCATTCCCTGTGTACTGTTGATCCAGGCGTACATATCGGCATTACTCCGTAATGACAGCCTTCGCATCGCACTGTTTTTCTGCGCACTGATCGTTTTATTGCTCTTCTTAAGGAAGGTGCGAATAAGTCACCAAACGCAAAAAAACGCCTATGTAAGTGATTGAATTTAATTGACTAAAAGTTTCATTTTCGTTGCGGAGGGTACTTATTCGCACCCTCCCTAACCCATTTTGCATTACGGGTATCCGGCTAATGACAACGCCATGCTTACCGTGCAATGACAACATAGACCCTCCGTGTCCATTTTCATTTGATAAGTAACGTTAAAACGCATCAAGTTATACGTATTTTCGTCCCTGAGTGTAAAACTGATTAATACAAGCAGAAGATGAGAAATGTTTTAAGTTTAAGAAATGCCTAAAACTGCACTAATATCTCACAAAGCGACAATAAATTTAATTCGACAATCATTAAAATATCGACAATATAAAATTAGAATAACTAAATACAAATATTCTATATTTCCAAACCAATAATTCACCGAATTGATAAATTGATCCCAACGTCTTTCGTCAGCCAGGCTGCAACTGTTTGCATAAACCTTGATCTGACCCACAGCAACTGCCACTGCATTTTGTGCTAAAAGTAGGCACTCTGGGCCACGCGGCTACTCTTCACCTTCTCTTCAGGACACGACATGCAGGCAGAACGGTCAACGCAGCGTGCTATCACGCGGCTCTGTATTCAGTGCGGTCTTTTTCTGCTCCAGCACGGCGCGGAAAGCGCGCTGGTTGAGGAACTTTCAACCCGGCTGGGGCTGGCGCTGGGGATGGACAGCGTGGAAAGCGCCATCTCTTCCAACGCCATTGTGCTGACCACGATCAAGGATGGTCAGTGCCTGACCTCCACCCGTAAAAACCAGGACCGTGGCATTAACATGCACGTTGTGACCGAAGTGCAGCATATCGTCATCCTTGCGGAGCATAAGCTTCTCGATCTCAAAGAGATTGAAAAACGGTTCAACCAAATCAAACCGTTACGTTATCCGCGCTGGCTTGTCGTGCTGATGGTCGGGCTCTCATGCGCCTGTTTCTGTAAGCTCAATAAAGGCGGCTGGGATGGCGCACTGGTCACCTTTTTCGCCAGCAGTATCGCCATGTATGTACGCCAGTTGCTGACCCATCGGCAGTTGCACCCGCAAATTAACTTCTGCATTACCGCGTTTGTCGCCACTACCGTTTCAGGCCTGCTGCTGCGCCTGCCGCAGTTCGCCAACACCCCGACGATTGCCATGGCGGCCAGCGTGCTTTTGCTGGTGCCGGGCTTTCCGTTAATCAACGCCGTTGCCGATATGTTTAAAGGGCACATTAATACCGGTCTGGCACGCTGGGCTATCGCCAGCCTGCTGACGCTGGCAACCTGTATCGGCGTGGTCATGGCTATGACTCTCTGGGGGTTACGCGGATGGGCGTGATAGATTTTCTGCTGTCACTGGCACAGGATATGATCCTGGCCGCCATTCCTGCCGTCGGCTTTGCGATGGTCTTTAACGTTCCGCAACGTGCTCTGCCGTGGTGTGCGCTCTTAGGAGCGATTGGTCACGGCTCGCGAATGGCCATGATGGCGGCGGGTTTTAATATCGAATGGTCGACATTTATGGCCTCTATGCTGGTCGGTAGCATCGGCATTCAATGGTCGCGCTGGTATCTGGCGCATCCTAAAGTCTTCACCGTCGCCGCCGTGATCCCAATGTTTCCTGGCATATCGGCGTATACGGCAATGATTTCGGCGGTGAAAATCAGCCATTTTGGCTACACCGAGCCGCAGATGATCCTTCTTCTGAGCAACTTTCTTAAAGCGTCGTCCATTGTCGGTGCGCTCTCTATCGGGCTGTCGATCCCCGGATTGTGGCTGTACCGCAAACGCCCGCGCGTTTGATATTTGTGTTATTTCGCTGCCGTGGAGATAATCTTTCTGGTCCGTTTGGTGAAAATAAGGAAAGGATGTGGCTAACCCTGGCAGCGAACACCCCGAGCACAACGAAGAGTCCAGCCTGAAAGAGAAAATTTTTCAGAGCGCTATTGCGCTGTTTGCCGAATACGGACTGAACGGCGCCCGCATGGAGCAGATCGCGGAGAAAGCGGGCACCACCAAACGCATGGTGGTTTACCATTTTAAGAATAAAGAAAATCTTTATCTGCTGGTGCTGGAACATGTTTACACCGAAATTCGCGCCAGCGAAAAAGCGCTTAGCCTGGCGGATATGCCCCCCGTCGAAGCGCTGGTCCACCTGGTTGAAACCACCTTTGACTATCATGCTGACCATCCGGATTACATCCGTATCATCTGCATGGAAAACATGCAGCGTGGCCGCTTTATGCAGCAGTCGAATTATCTGCGCCAGGTTAACCGCAGCGCGCTCGACCTGCTGGAAGAGATCCTGCGTCGCGGCAAAGAGAAACTGCTGTTCAGCCAGACGGTTGACGCCCGCGATCTCCACCGCCTGATAAGCAGCTTCAGCTTTCACTACGTCGCCAACAGCTACACCTTCACCCTGCTGTTTGAAGAGGGTGCCGACGAGCGGGCTCAGCGCCAGCACTACCGTAAAATGGCCGTTCAGGTGGCGCTGCGATATACCTGCCCATAAAATTGCTTGCAATTAAATCGCACACTATCTATATTCACCTCATGAACGCGAAAACGAACGACACGACCGCTGCGCTCCTGCTGGATAACCAGCTCTGCTTTGCCCTCTATTCGGCAAATCTGGCGCTTAACAAGCTGTACCGGCAGTTGCTGGCACCGCTAAACCTGACTTACCCGCAATATCTGGTGATGCTGGTGCTGTGGGAGCAGGATGACGTGACGGTATCAGACATCGGTGAACGGCTGTTCCTTGATTCCGCAACGCTGACGCCGCTGCTGAAGCGTCTGGAAAGCGCCGGTCTCATCAACCGTCACCGCTCGCGTAAAGACGAACGTCAGGTCGCTGTCACCCTGACTGATGCAGGACGTCATCTACAGCAGCAGGCCGCAGGGATCCCTCATGCGGTGGGATGCGCGGCACAGTGTGATACCGAGACCATGCTGTCGCTCAAGCAGCAGCTGGAAGTTTTGCGCCAACAGATTCAACGCGCGTGACGCTATACTTTACGCGTATTTATTTACCCATGTATATCGCACGCTATTTAATAGTACACATAAAAGTAAGATGAGGAACCTGCCATGTCTTTAGAAAAAGTTGTTTATACCGCCAAAGCAAAAGCCACCGGGGGCCGTGACGGCCGTGCGACCTCTTCCGATGGCGTTCTGGATGTCAAACTGGGCGTGCCAAAAGAGATGGGCGGCATGGGGGGTGAAGTGACTAACCCTGAGCAGCTGTTTGCTGCTGGCTACTCCGCCTGCTTCCTGGGCGCAATGAAGTTTGTCGCGGCTCGCGACAAATTTGCCCTGCCTAAAGAAGCCTTTATTGAAGGCGAAGTGGGTATTGGTCCGTTGCCAACCGGTTTTGGTATCGAAGCAAAACTGAACATCCACGTTGAAGGGATGGATCCGGCGGAAGCCAAAAAACTGGTCGATGCGGCGCACATTGTTTGCCCTTACTCTAACGCGACCCGCGGCAACATCGATGTGACCCTGAATATCATCGCGTGATAAATGCCTGATGGCGCTGTGCTTATCAGGTCTATGACTGTAGCCCCGGTACGCGCAGCGCCACCGGGGAAATCCCCTCCTTCCCTTCCCCCTCTCTGTGCTACCATAAGCCCTTATCACGCCCGTCGTTATCAGTAGAGTAAGCGTTATGTCCTCCAGAATTCTGACCACCAGCATTGCTGGCATTGATGCCTTTATGCGCGACCCACGCGGTGTGTTGACTCACGCCGAAGGCGGCACGGTTGCGGTTTTTGCCGACAACGCGCCGGCGTTTTACGCAATCACGCCGGAACGTCTGGCACAGCTTCTGGAGACTGAAGCGCAATTGTCCCGCCCGGCGAGCGATGTCACGCTGGATAGCCAGTTATTTGGTGAACCGGTTAACGCCCCGGTGACCGTTCCGATGGGCAAATTTGCCCTGTATGCGGGCTGGCAGCCCGACGCCGATTTTCAACGGCAGGCCGCGCTGTGGGGCATTGCGTTAACCCAACCGGCCACCGCGGAAGAGCTCGCCGCCTTTACGGCCTGGTGGCAGGCAGAGGGTAAAGTTTTCACCCATATTCAGTGGCAGCAAAAGCTCGCGCGTCATCTGCAGATTACCCGCGCCAGCAATAACGGCCAGCCAAAACGCGATATCAACGCGTTTTCAGAACCGGATAAACAGATCCCCAGTGGATTCCGAGGTGCGAAATGAAGAACGTCGGTGACCTGATGAAACGTCTGCAAAAAATGATGCCAGCCAACGTGAAGCCCGCTTTCACGACGGGGGAAGAACTGCTGGCGTGGCAAAAAGAGCAAGGAAAAATCCGTGCCGCCGCGCTCGCCCGCGAAAACCGGGCGATGAAAATGCAGCGCACGTTTAACCGCTCCGGTATTCGCCCTCTGCATCAGAACTGCTCGTTTGATAACTATAAAGTTGAAACCAGCGGGCAGATGAACGCGCTCGCCGCCGCACGTCAGTACGTGGATGAATTTGACGGTAATATCGCCAGCTTCATTTTTAGCGGTAAACCGGGCACCGGGAAGAACCATCTTGCCGCGGCCATCTGTAACGAACTGCTTCTGCGCGGTAAATCGGTGCTCATTATCACCGTGGCCGATATCATGTCCGCCATGAAAGACACCTTCAGCAACCGCGAAACCAGCGAAGAACAGCTGCTTAACGATCTGAGTAATGTCGATTTACTGGTCATCGACGAGATTGGCGTTCAGACGGAATCCCGTTATGAAAAGGTCATCATCAATCAGATTGTCGATCGCCGTTCTTCCTCCAAACGCCCCACCGGCATGCTCACAAACCACAACATCGACGAGATGACCCGCTTACTGGGCGAACGCGTCATGGACCGTATGAAGCTGGGTAACAGTCTGTATGTCATCTTCGACTGGGACAGTTACCGCAGCCGCGTTACCGGCAAAGAGTATTAAGACAGTTCCAGGAATCGCCAGCGGGACACAGGTATATACTGGAACCCCTTCCGGCCCAAAACGGACCTTTTTGAGAAAGCCATTATGAAAAAACAGATCCTTATCAGCACCTTTTTAGGCGCGCTGCTGGTTACCAGCGCAGCGCAAGCGGCGTCCTGGCAGGAGTCCCTCTCAAGCGCGGCAAACGAGCTGACCAAAGAGAGCAGCAGCACTCAGGGTGGGCTCTCCGCCTCTTCCCTCACCAGCCTGCTAAGCAACAGCTCCCAAAGCCTGAGCGCGGGCACGATGAACAACGCGGCGGGGATTCTGGAATATTGCGCGAAGCAAAAACTGGCCTCGGTGACCGACGCGCAAAACGTGAAAAACCAGGTGCTGGGTAAACTGGGTCTCGATACTCAGGAGCAAAAAGCGGATACCAGCTATATGGATGGCATTCAGGGTCTGCTTAACGCACAAAACGGTCAGCAACTTAACCTGAGCACCCTCGGCAACTCTTCTCTGGCGAAACAGGTGAAAACCAAAGCCTGCGATCTGGTGTTGAAACAAGGCGTTAATTTCATCTCCTGATTTCCCCCATTTTCTGCCACAACACGCCGCGTTTAATGCGATAGTCTTGCATCGCGGCGTGAAACGAGCGTTTTTCCAACCTGCCACCGTCTCAGCGTCCGTTTGTCAGGATGCGACCTTCTTCATAAAAACGATTTTCTAAACCAAATCCTAACAACAGCACACTTTCGTGACACTAAAATTGCAGCTAAACGACATCGCCATTACATTGTATAACCCAAAAAATAAACAGTTAGCCAGCGAAGCACCTGGCGTCATGAGGATATGCTGTTGTCAGAATTCATGTCTCTTGTCCTTTTTCTGGCTTCTGTGGGCGTTTATGCCTGGAAAGCCGGCCGTAACACCTGGTGGTTTATCGCTACACTGGTCGTACTCGGTTTTTTTATTATTTTAAACATTACCTTATACGCCAGCGATTACTTCACCGGTGACGGGATCAACGATGCGGTACTTTATACCCTGACGAACAGCCTGACGGGCGCGGGAGTGGGCAAGTACATTCTTCCGGGGCTGGGCCTGGTTGTGGCGCTGGTAACCATATTTGGCGCACTCGCCTGGGTGCTGCGCCGCCGGCGCCATCTTCCTCATCATCATGGTTACAGCCTGCTGGCGCTTTTCCTGGCGTTAGCCTCCGTCGACGCCAGCCCGGCGTTTCATCAGATCACCGAACTGGTGAAATCTCAGTCGCGTGACGGCGATCCAGACTTTGTGGCGTACTACAAAGAGCCATCGAAAACGATCGCCAACCCGAAACTCAACCTGGTCTATATCTACGGTGAAAGCCTGGAGCGCACCTACTTCGACAACACTGCGTTCCCGAACCTGACCCCGGACCTGGGGGCGCTGAAAGATGAAGGTCTCGATTTCAGCCACACCATGCAGTTACCCGGCACGGATTACACTATCGCCGGGATGGTGGCTTCCCAGTGCGGTATCCCGCTGTTCGCACCTTTTGAAGGTAACGCTTCAGCCTCGATGTCGACGTTCTTCCCGCAGAATATTTGCCTGGGCGATATACTGAAAAATTCCGGTTACGAAAACTACTTCGTGCAGGGTGCAAACCTGCGCTTTGCCGGAAAAGATGTGTTCCTGAAATCCCACGGTTTTGATCACCTGTACGGCTCAGAAGAGTTAAAGACGACGGTTGCCGACCCGACCTACCGCAACGACTGGGGTTTCTATGACGATACGGTACTGGACGAAACCTGGAAGAAATTCGAGGCGCTTTCCCGCGCCGGGAAGCGTTTTTCCCTCTTCGCGCTGACGGTAGATACGCACCATCCGGATGGTTTCGTCTCGCGCACCTGTAAACGCAAACGCTATGACGTGGACGGCAAAAGCAACGCCTCCTTCAGCGCCGTGACCTGTAGCCAGGAGCATATCGCCGCGCTGGTCGAGAAAATCAAAGCCTCGCCGTATTTTAAAAACACCGTCATCGTCGTCTCGTCTGACCATCTGGCGATGAAAAACAGCGCCTGGGATCAGCTCAACAAGCAGGATCGCAGCAACCTGTTCTTCGTTCTGCGCGGCGACCAGCCGCAACAAGAGGTGATCGCCACCAAACGCAACTCCATGGATAACGGCGCAACCGTGCTGGACATTCTGGGTGGCGACAACTTTATTGGCCTGGGTCGCAGCACGCTGTCCGGGCAATCCCTGTCGGAAGTGTTCCTCAACATGAAGGAGAAAATCCTCGCCTGGAAGCCCGACATCATCCGGCTGTGGAACTTCCCGAAAGAGATGAAAGACTTCACCATCGATCGGGAGAAAAATACGATTGCCTTCTCTGGCAGTAACTTCCGTCTGCCGCTGCTGGTACGGGTGTCGGACAGTCGCGTTGAACCGCTACCGGAAAGTGAATATTCCGCACCGCTGCGTTTCCAGCTGGCCGATTTCGCCCCACGCGATAACTTTGTCTGGATCGACAGGTGTTACAAAATGGGTCAGCTCTGGTCACAGCCGCTGGCGCTGTCGACCGACTGGTGCGTCTCTCAGGGGCAGCTTGGCGGGGAGCAAACCGTGCAGCATGTGGACAAAGCCCAGTGGAAAGGCAAAACCGCCTTTAAAGATACGGTGATTGATACCACACGCTATCAGAACAACATCGACATGCTGAAAATCGTCGACAACGACATTCGCTATAAAGCAGACAGCTTCATCTTCAACGTGGCCGGCGCGCCTGAAGAAGTGAAGCAGTTTAGCGGCATCTCTCGTCCGGAGTCGTGGGGACGCTGGTCAAACGCGCAGTTGGGTAACGAAGTGAAAATTGAGTACACCCATCCCCTGCCGGAGCAATTTGACCTGGTGATCACAGCCAGAGCGTATGGACCTAACGCGAATAAGCCAGTGCCGGTGCGCGTGGGCGATGAGGAGCAGACGCTGACGCTTGGGAATGATGTCAGCACGCACACTCTGCATTTTGCCAACCCATCGCGCAGCAATACCCTGGTGATTGTGCCGCCAGACCCGCAGTCCACCAATGAAGGAAATATTCTTGGCCACTCACCGCGCGAGCTCGGGATTGGCATGGTCGAAATCAAAATTGTCAGCAGACAAGGTTAATGCCTGAGCACCCGGCGTCCCTGCCGGGTGCTTATAAAAATAAATAAACCTATAAATTGATTATAAATCAGATAAAAACACCATATATAAGTCATTTTTATTTATAAATATCCCGCAAAAACACCATTCTATAAAATGTGTAGCTCCTAAAGTAACGACGGAGAGTGACACACTTTTATCATGCTAACCGGCTATAAGTTCGAATCCATCCGGGCACTGCGCAGTGAACATGTGATTGCCTGGGAGGTATTGTCCACGGCAAAACCCCACGTCAATCTCGAAGACTATTTTGACGCCATGCCTTCGACGCAGCGTAAACAACTTTTCTTTGCGCAGCTTCGCCATGCCATGTTTTGCGAAGAGGGCGACAAATATTATCTCAACGCGACATCGGATTTGCTGCTGGAAACGGACTTCCTCGACAGGCTAAAAGAAGCAACACCCTGTCCGGAGAGGCTTGCTATCGAAGTGACCGATCTCCATACGATGGTACAACTCGATGATACGCAAAGCCGGGCCCTGCGGAACTGCATTGCGAAACTTCATCTTTGGGGAATTGAAGTGTGGGCTGATGATGTCTGTGAAGCCATTCTTCCCGAACTGCTTGCCAGCCAGATCCGCTTCTGTGGCGTCAAAATTGACAAACATACTTTCTGGAGCGGGCGCACAGAGCAGGCGAAGTTTCTGCATCTCACCCGTCAATGTAAGCGTGTCGCCAGTAAAGTCCTTATTGAAGGCATCGAAACGGCGGGCGATTTCGCACTGGCCCGGGCTGTCCGAGGACAATAAAGTTGTACACAAAGCACTAAAGTTGTAACCATTCTCAAAAAACGACGCTAATG
>NZ_JBMKHA010000016.1:37009-132820 GCF_049238365.1 Enterobacter cloacae complex sp. IR53030 | reverse complement strand
TTGGGTTTTATTCCTCTCCTTGAAACTTTCTCACCTTCCTCTTGCAGACTCGACATTCAGGCCGGATCTCGGTATTGTTAGCTGTCTGGATGTCTAAACGTTTATACGTATGCTTTGAGGATTCAACGATATGCCGATTCGGGTGCAGGACGAGCTACCAGCCGTCAATTTCTTACGTGAAGAGAACGTCTTTGTGATGACGGCTTCACGCGCAACAGTTCAGGAAATTCGCCCGCTGAAGGTTCTTATTCTCAACCTGATGCCGAAAAAGATTGAAACAGAGAATCAGTTCCTGCGTCTGCTTTCAAACTCTCCGCTGCAGGTCGATATTCAGCTGCTGCGGATCGATGCGCGCGAGTCACGCAACACGCCTTCTGAGCACCTGAACAACTTTTACTGTAACTTCGATGACATTCAGGGTGAAAACTTCGACGGCCTGATTGTGACCGGCGCACCGCTCGGTCTGGTTGAATTTAACGATGTCGCCTACTGGCCGCAGATCAAACAGGTCCTGGAGTGGGCAAAAGATCACGTCACGTCCACCTTGTTTGTTTGTTGGGCGGTCCAGGCTGCACTGAATATTCTTTATGGTATCCCTAAACAAACCCGCACTGAAAAGCTCTCCGGCGTATACGAACACCACATTCTTCATCCACATGCTCTGCTGACGCGCGGGTTTGATGATTCGTTTCTGGCGCCGCATTCGCGCTATGCCGATTTCCCGGCGCAGCTGATCCGTGATTACACCGATCTGGAGATCCTGGCCGAAACGGAAGAGGGGGATGCATACCTGTTTGCCAGCAAAGATAAGCGCATTGCCTTTGTAACCGGGCATCCTGAATACGATCCGCATACCCTCGCGTCAGAGTATTTCCGTGATGTCGAAGCGGGTCTTAATCCGGATGTGCCGTACAACTATTTCCCGAAAAACGATCCACAAAACAAACCGAGAGCAACCTGGCGCAGCCACGGGAATTTGCTTTTTACTAACTGGCTCAACTATTACGTCTACCAAATCACGCCATACGATCTGCGACACATGAATCCGACGCTAGAGTAATCTTCTGTATTAAACGATCCTAAAGCGTTTCAGCTGTTCGCATCAGGCACCTTCGGGTGCCTTTTTTATTTCCGAAATTCTACTCAACATTGGGGAAAACTTTAATTTCATACTGATCAAGGAGTTAACGTTATAAATTAAATAAAATGGAAATTGTTTTTGATTTTGGAAAAAATAGAGATAGTCTTAATTCTGCTGAGCGAAAACTACACAACGATCTTTCGTTCGCATCGGGGGCGTGATTTTGGATCTTTGATGAGGAGCAGAGTAATGACTCAACAGGCAACGACGGTCGACGAACTGGCCTTTACCCAGCCGCATGGTGAGCAAGAACAGCAAATATTGACGGCAGAAGCGGTCGAATTTCTGACTGAACTGGTGACCCGCTTTACGCCGCAGCGCAATAAGCTGCTGGCAGCACGCATTCACCAGCAGCAGGAAATTGACGATGGCAAGTTGCCTGGGTTTATTTCGGAAACCGCTTCCATTCGTCGTGGTGAGTGGAAAATTCGTGGTATTCCTGAAGATTTACAGGATCGCCGCGTTGAGATCACCGGTCCGGTAGAACGCAAAATGGTGATCAACGCCATGAACGCGAACGTTAAAGTCTTTATGGCTGATTTTGAAGACTCGTTGGCACCGGACTGGCGTAAGGTTATCGAGGGGCAAATCAACCTGCGCGACGCCGTGAACGGCACCATCAGCTATACCAACGAAGCCGGGAAAATCTATCAACTTAAACCGAATCCGGCGGTGCTGATCTGTCGCGTACGCGGTCTCCATCTGCCTGAAAAACACGTCACCTGGCGTGGAGAAGCCATTCCCGGCAGCCTGTTTGATTTCGCGCTCTATTTCTTCCACAACCACAAAAACCTGCTGGCAAAAGGCAGCGGCCCCTATTTCTATCTGCCAAAAACGCAGGCCTGGCAGGAAGCGGCGTGGTGGAGTGACGTGTTCAGTTATGCAGAAGATCGTTTCAACCTGCCACGTGGCACCATCAAAGCCACCCTGTTGATTGAAACGCTGCCTGCGGTTTTCCAGATGAACGAAATTCTGCATGCCCTGCGTGACCACATCGTCGGCCTGAACTGTGGGCGTTGGGACTATATCTTCAGCTATATCAAAACCCTGAAAAATTATCCCGATCGTGTACTGCCCGATCGTCAGGTCGTCACTATGGATAAGCCGTTCCTGAGCGCCTACTCGCGCCTGCTGATCAAAACCTGCCACAAGCGCGGTGCCTTTGCGATGGGCGGCATGGCGGCATTTATTCCGAGCAAAGACGCGGAGCGTAACAATCAGGTGCTCAACAAAGTGAAGGCCGATAAAGAGCTTGAAGCGCGTAACGGTCATGACGGAACGTGGATCGCCCATCCGGGCCTCGCAGACACGGCAATGGAAGTCTTTAACCGCGTACTCGGTGACAATAAAAATCAGCTCTTTGTTACGCGCGAAGAGGATGCGCCAACGGCTGAAGAACAGCTGCTGGCACCGTGTGCAGGTGAACGTACGGAAGAGGGCATGCGCGCCAACATTCGCGTTGCGGTGCAGTACATCGAAGCCTGGATCTCCGGCAACGGCTGCGTGCCGATCTACGGCCTGATGGAAGATGCCGCCACGGCGGAAATCTCCCGCACCTCTATCTGGCAATGGATCCATCATCAAAAAACGCTCAGCAACGGCAAGCCGGTGACCAAAGCCCTGTTCCGCCAGATGCTGGCCGAAGAAATGCGGGTGATCCAGGACGAGTTGGGCGAACACCGCTTCAGCAGCGGACGTTTTGACGATGCTGCACGCCTGATGGAACAAATCACCACCTCAGATGACTTAATCGACTTCCTGACCCTGCCGGGCTACCGCTTCCTGGCGTAACTCACCACATAACAATATGGAGCATCTGCACATGAAAACCCGTACCCAACAAATCGAAGAACTGAAGAAAGAATGGACACAACCGCGCTGGGAAGGCATTCGTCGTCCGTACAGCGCGGAAGAAGTGGTGAAATTACGCGGCTCGGTCAATCCGGAATGCACGCTGGCGCAAAATGGCGCGGCGAAAATGTGGAAGCTGCTGCACGGTGGTTCCAAAAAGGGTTATATCAATAGCCTCGGGGCGTTGACCGGCGGTCAGGCACTGCAGCAGGCGAAGGCCGGTATTGAGGCTGTCTATCTTTCCGGCTGGCAGGTTGCGGCGGATGCCAACCTGGCATCCAGTATGTATCCGGATCAGTCCCTCTATCCGGCGAACTCCGTGCCGTCGGTGGTTGATCGAATCAACAACACCTTCCGCCGTGCGGATCAGATCCAGTGGGCGGCAGGCATCGAACCCAACGATCCGCGCTTTATTGACTACTTCCTGCCGATCGTCGCGGATGCGGAAGCGGGTTTCGGCGGCGTGCTGAACGCGTTCGAGCTGATGAAATCAATGATTGAGGCCGGTGCAGCGGCCGTTCACTTCGAAGATCAGCTGGCATCAGTGAAGAAGTGCGGACACATGGGCGGTAAGGTGCTGGTTCCGACCCAGGAAGCGATTCAGAAACTGGTTGCCGCGCGTCTGGCGGCAGACGTGCTCGGCGTGCCGACGCTGGTCATTGCCCGTACCGATGCGGATGCGGCTGACCTGATCACCTCTGACTGCGATCCGTACGACAGCGAGTTTATTACCGGTGAGCGCACCAGCGAAGGGTTCTATCGTACCCATGCAGGCATCGAACAGGCGATCAGCCGTGGCCTGGCGTATGCCCCTTACGCCGACCTGGTCTGGTGTGAAACCTCCACGCCGGATCTGGCGCTGGCAAAACGTTTTGCCGATGCCATTCATGCGAAATATCCGGGCAAACTGCTGGCCTATAACTGCTCGCCGTCCTTCAACTGGCAGAAGAATCTGGATGATAAAACCATCGCCAGCTTCCAGCAGCAGCTTTCTGACATGGGCTACAAGTACCAGTTCATTACCCTGGCGGGTATCCACAGCATGTGGTTCAACATGTTCGACCTTGCACATGCTTATGCGCAGGGTGAAGGCATGAAGCACTACGTCGAGAAGGTTCAGCAGCCAGAATTCGCCGCCGGAAAAGAGGGTTATACCTTCGTTTCTCACCAGCAGGAAGTGGGTACGGGCTACTTCGACAACGTGACCACCATCATTCAGGGCGGTGCCTCCTCCGTCACCGCCTTAACGGGATCAACCGAAGAAGCACAGTTCTAATCGTTTCCCCCTCTCCCCCCTCGGGGAGAGGGTTGGGGTGAGGGGGAATATATGTCGCGTGGCCTGGAATTACTGATTGCTCAAACTATTTTGCAGGGCTTCGATGCCCAGTATGGTCGTTTTCTTGAAGTGACATCCGGTGCGCAACAGCGCTTCGAACATGCAGACTGGCATGCGGTTCAGCAGGCCATGAAGCAGCGTATTCACCTTTATGACCACCACGTGGGTCTGGTGGTGGAGCAGTTGCGCTGTATTACCGATGGTAAAAGCCCGGATGCGGACTTTTTACTGCGCGTGAAAGAGCACTACACCCATTTATTACCTGACTATCCGCGCTTCGAGATTGCGGAGAGCTTTTTCAACTCCGTCTATTGCCGGTTATTTGACCACCGCTCATTATCTCCTGAGCGGTTATTTATCTTCAGCTCTCAGCCTGAACGACGATTTCGTGCTATCCCACGTCCGCTGGCGAAAGATTTCTTCCCGGAACGCGGGTGGGAGAAGCTTTTGCACCGTGTGCTAACCGATTTGCCGCTGCGTTTGCCCTGGGAGAATAAAACCCGGGATATAGGATATATCCACACCCACCTGCGCGAAACCTTCGGCGAGGCGTTGCTCGGCCGCAGCCACTTGCAGGTTGCCAACGAGCTTTTCTATCGCAATAAAGCCGCCTGGCTGGTAGGAAAACTGGTCACGCCATCGGCCATCGTACCGTTTCTGCTCCCCATCCATCGCACAGATGACGGGGAACTGTTTGTCGATACCTGCCTGACCACCAGCGCCGAGGCCAGCATTGTATTTGGCTTCGCCCGCTCCTATTTCATGGTGTACGCACCGTTGCCTGCCGCGCTGGTGGAATGGCTGCGGGAGATCCTGCCGGGCAAAACCACCGCCGAGCTGTATATGGCGATTGGCTGTCAGAAGCACGCTAAAACGGAAAGCTATCGGGAATACCTGCGTTATGTCACCACCGCAGATGAACAGTTTATCGAAGCGCCTGGCATTCGCGGCATGGTGATGCTGGTGTTTACGCTTCCGGGGTTCGACCGCGTATTTAAGGTCATTAAAGACCGCTTCGCGCCGCAAAAAGAGATGACCGCCGCGCACGTCCGCGCCTGCTATCAGCTGGTCAAAGAGCATGACCGTGTCGGACGTATGGCGGATACTCAGGAATTCGAAAACTTTGTGCTGGATAAGCAACAGATCGACCCGGCGCTGATGGCGCTTTTGCTCAAGGAAGCATCCGGGAAAATCACCGATCTTGGCGACAAAATCGTGATTAGCCATCTTTACATCGAGCGCCGCATGGTGCCGCTGAACATCTGGCTGGAGCAGTCCGAGGGTCAGGCGCTGCGCGATGCTATAGAAGAATACGGTAACGCGATTCGCCAGCTTGCCGCGGCCAATATTTTTCCGGGCGATATGCTGTTTAAAAACTTCGGCGTCACGCGCCACGGGCGAGTGGTGTTTTATGATTATGACGAAATTTGCTACATGACCGAAGTGAATTTCCGTGATATCCCGCCGCCCCGTTACCCGGAAGATGAACTGTCTGGTGAACCGTGGTACAGCGTTTCGCCGGGCGATGTCTTTCCCGAAGAGTTTCGCCACTGGCTGTGCGCCGATCCGCGCATCGGGCCGCTATTTGAAGAGATGCACGCCGACCTTTTTCGTGCCAGCTACTGGCGTGGGCTGCAAACGCGGATCAAAAACGGGCATGTGGAAGATGTGTACGCTTACCGCCGCAAGCAGCGGTTTTGCATCCGCTTTTCTCCCTCTCCCTGTGGGAGAGGGCCGGGGTGAGGGCATCAGGCCGCACTCAATTTTAACGAATCCCACCATACGCCAGCGTCACCTCTTTCGCCGCCTTAATCACCAGCGCACCTAACTCGGTAACGCGGTCGTCGGTCATGCGCGAAATCGGCCCGGAGATAGAGATGGCGGCAAACGGCTCGCGGTGCTCGTCAAAGATACAGGCCGCGATACAGCGCAGACCCAAAGCATGTTCTTCATCATCAAATGAATAGCCACGCTTGCGGGTTAACGCCAGATCCTCTTTCAGATGCACCGGCGAAACCAGCGTGGCATGGGTATAGGCGTGCAGCCCTTTACGATGCAGCAGCCCTGTCACCTGATCTTCGCTGAGCTGAGACAGAAACGCTTTTCCTGCCCCGGACGCATGCATCGGCAGCTTACCGCCAATCGGCGCGGACATACGCATCAGCTGCGTGCACTGCACCTGATCGATAATGATTGCCTGATGATCGCTCTGGTCAAGTACCGCCAGGTTTACCGTCTCGCCGGAATCTTCCATCAGCTTGCGCAGAATCGGATGCACAATCGCCAGCAGATTGCGGCTTTGCAGGAAGCTGCTGCCAACGATAAAGGCATGTGCGCCCACCGCCCAGTGTCCCAGCTCGCCGACCTGGCGGACAAAGCCCAGCTGCTGCATAGTGGTCAGCAGGCGGTGCGTGGTGGAGTTCGGCAGGCCAGCCTGCTGGGCCAGCTCCGTCAGGGCCACGCTGCTGTGCGACTCGGCTATCCACTCCAGCAGCTTCAGACCGCGCGTGAGCGATTGAACCTGTCCGCTCGGTTGTGCTGCGGGGGTGGCAGCAGGTTTTCTGCCGCGTTTGGCGGGAACGGTCGCGACCATGACGATCTCCTTTTTCTGTATCGTGGAAATCATTTTCGTTTTATTTGGTGATTTTGCAACCGTTATCCTGACTGATCGGAGGAGTGATGGTGAACATGTCTCATGTTACCGCTGTGTGACTTTTCCACCCTGCGAGATTGTGCCAGTATGGAACGCAGCCTTTTGGCCTTGTTGAGCGTTGTCGGGAGCAAGTGTGAGCAGCAAAGTAGAGCAACTGCGTGCGCAGTTAAATGAACGAATTCTGGTGCTGGACGGCGGCATGGGCACGATGATCCAGGGCTATCGTCTGAGTGAAGACGATTTCCGCGGCGAACGCTTCGCTGACTGGCCTTGCGATCTGAAAGGTAACAACGACCTGCTGGTGCTCAGCAAGCCGTCCGTCATTAAGGATATCCACAATGCCTACTTCGAGGCAGGGGCAGATATCGTTGAAACCAACACCTTTAACTCGACAACCATCGCCATGGCGGATTACCAGATGGAATCCCTGTCGGCGGAGATCAACTTTGAGGCGGCTAAACTGGCTCGTGCCTGCGCAGATGAATGGACTGCCCGCACGCCGGACAAACCGCGCTACGTTGCCGGGGTGCTTGGCCCAACCAACCGCACCGCATCAATCTCACCGGACGTCAACGACCCGGCATTTCGTAATATCACCTTTGACCAGCTGGTCGCTGCCTACCGTGAATCGACCAAAGCGCTGGTGGAAGGCGGTTCCGACCTGATCCTGATTGAAACGGTTTTCGACACCCTCAACGCCAAAGCCGCGATTTACGCGGTGAAAGAGGAGTTCGAGGCACTGGGCGTTGACCTGCCGATCATGATTTCCGGCACCATTACCGACGCCTCCGGCCGTACCCTGTCCGGCCAGACCACCGAAGCGTTTTATAACTCCCTGCGCCACGCGGAAGCGCTCTCCTTTGGCCTGAACTGTGCCCTGGGGCCAGATGAACTGCGCCAGTACGTGCAGGAGTTATCGCGCATCGCAGAGTGTTATGTCACCGCGCACCCGAACGCCGGTCTGCCCAATGCCTTTGGTGAATACGATCTGGATGCCGACACCATGGCGGCGCAAATCCGCGAGTGGGCTGAATCTGGCTTCCTGAACATTGTTGGCGGCTGCTGCGGCACCACGCCGGAACACATTGCCGCCATGAGCAACGCCGTGGCCGGGCTTCCGCCGCGTAAGCTGCCTGAGCTTCCCGTTGCCTGTCGTCTTTCTGGTCTCGAGCCGTTGACCATTGGCGACGACAGCCTGTTTGTGAACGTGGGGGAGCGGACTAACGTCACTGGTTCCGCGAAGTTCAAGCGCCTGATTAAAGAAGAGAAGTACAGCGAAGCGCTGGACGTCGCCCGCCAGCAGGTGGAAAGCGGCGCGCAGATTATTGATATCAACATGGACGAGGGGATGCTCGACGCCGAAGCGGCGATGGTGCGTTTCCTCAACCTGATTGCCGGCGAGCCGGACATTGCCCGCGTGCCGATCATGATCGACTCCTCCAAATGGGAAGTCATCGAAAAAGGGCTGAAGTGCATTCAGGGTAAAGGCATCGTCAACTCTATCTCGATGAAAGAGGGCGTTGATATCTTTATCCACCACGCGAAGATGGTCCGCCGCTACGGTGCCGCCGTGGTGGTCATGGCCTTCGACGAAGTGGGCCAGGCGGATACCCGCGAGCGTAAAATTGAGATATGCCGGCGCGCGTACAAGATTTTGACCGAAGGGGTGGGTTTCCCGCCGGAAGACATCATCTTCGACCCGAACATTTTCGCCGTCGCGACCGGGATTGAAGAGCATAACAACTATGCCCAGGACTTTATCGGCGCATGTGAAGACATTAAACGTGAATTGCCGCATGCGTTAATCTCCGGCGGCGTGTCGAACGTGTCGTTCTCGTTTCGCGGCAACGACCCGGTGCGTGAAGCGATCCACGCCGTGTTCCTCTACTACGCCATCCGCAACGGGATGGACATGGGGATCGTTAACGCCGGCCAGCTGGCGATTTACGATGACCTCCCTGCCGAGCTTCGCGACGCGGTAGAAGATGTCATCCTTAACCGTCGCGACGACGCCACCGAGCGCATGCTGGACCTCGCGGAGAAATACCGCGGCAGCAAAACGGATGAATCGGCCAACGTTCAGCAGGCCGAGTGGCGTTCCTGGGACGTGAAAAAGCGTCTGGAATATTCGCTGGTGAAAGGCATCACCGAGTTTATTGAGCAGGACACCGAAGAAGCGCGCCAGCAGGCAGCTCGCCCGATTGAGGTGATCGAAGGCCCGCTGATGGACGGCATGAACGTGGTCGGCGATCTGTTCGGCGAGGGAAAAATGTTCCTGCCGCAGGTGGTGAAATCTGCCCGCGTGATGAAGCAGGCCGTGGCCTATCTGGAGCCGTTTATCGAGGCCAGCAAAGAGAAAGGCTCCAGCAACGGCAAGATGGTCATCGCCACCGTGAAGGGCGACGTGCACGACATCGGCAAGAATATCGTCGGCGTGGTGCTGCAGTGCAATAACTACGAAATTATCGACCTCGGGGTAATGGTCCCGGCGGATAAAATCCTCAAAACCGCGCGTGAGGTGAATGCCGATCTGATTGGCCTTTCCGGGCTGATCACGCCGTCGCTGGACGAGATGGTCAACGTGGCAAAAGAGATGGAGCGTCAGGGCTTCACTATTCCGTTATTGATTGGCGGGGCAACCACGTCGAAAGCGCATACGGCGGTAAAAATCGAACAGAACTACAGCGGTCCGACGGTCTACGTGCAGAACGCCTCGCGCACCGTAGGCGTGGTGTCCGCACTGCTCTCCGACACTCAGCGCGATGACTTCGTGGCGCGCACCCGCAAAGAGTACGAAACCGTCCGCATCCAGCACGGTCGTAAGAAACCGCGCACGCCGCCGGTTTCACTTCAGGCGGCGCGCGATAACGATCTGGCGTTTGACTGGTCGAGCTATACCCCGCCAGTTGCGCACCGTCTGGGCGTGCAGGACGTCACCGCCAGCATCGAAACGCTGCGTAACTACATCGACTGGACACCGTTCTTCATGACCTGGTCGCTGGCGGGCAAATATCCGCGCATCCTCGAGGATGAGGTGGTAGGTGAAGAGGCGAAGCGGTTGTTTAAAGATGCCAATGACATGCTCGACAAGCTGAGTGCAGAGAAATCCCTCAATCCGCGCGGCGTGGTGGGGCTGTTCCCGGCGAACCGCGTGGGTGACGATGTGGAAATCTACCGCGATGAAACCCGCACGCATGTGCTGACCGTGAGCCATCACCTGCGTCAGCAAACGGAGAAAGTGGGCTTCGCTAACTACTGTCTGGCGGATTTCGTCGCACCGAAACTGAGTGGCAAAGCCGACTATATCGGCGCCTTTGCGGTAACCGGCGGACTTGAAGAGGATGCGCTGGCGGAAGCATACGAAGCGCAGCATGATGATTACAACAAAATCATGGTCAAAGCGATTGCCGACCGCTTGGCGGAAGCCTTCGCTGAGTATCTGCATGAGCGTGTACGTAAGGTGTACTGGGGCTACGCGGCCAATGAAAACCTCAGCAACGAGGAGCTGATCCGCGAAAACTACCAGGGCATTCGCCCGGCGCCGGGCTATCCGGCCTGCCCGGAGCACACCGAAAAAGGCACCATCTGGAAACTTCTCGATGTTGAGGCCCATACGGGGATGAAACTCACCGAGTCGTTTGCCATGTGGCCAGGTGCCTCTGTTTCCGGCTGGTATTTCAGCCACCCGGACAGCAAGTACTTTGCCGTGGCGCAGCTACAGCGCGATCAGATCGAAGATTACGCCCTGCGCAAAGGCATGAGCGTGTCAGAAGTCGAGCGCTGGCTGGCGCCTAATCTCGGCTACGACGCCGACTAAAATCACTTTTCCTTACAACAAACAGGGCGCTCATGGGGCGCCCTGTCTCTTTCTTACGTTTAAACCCTTATACTGAACCTAAGGAAAATGAATAACGATAAGGAGGAAAACCTTCCGTGCTGACCCTGTTACATCTGCTCTCCGCAGTCGCACTGCTCGTTTGGGGGACCCATATCGTCCGTACCGGCGTGATGCGCGTCTTTGGTGCTCGTTTACGCACCGTTCTCAGCAGCAGCGTTGAGAAGAAGCCGCTCGCCTTTTGTGCGGGGATAGGCGTCACGGCGCTGGTTCAGAGCAGTAATGCCACCACCCTGCTTGTCACCTCCTTTGTGGCACAGGATCTGGTGGCGCTCGCGCCGGCACTGGTGATCGTGCTGGGGGCCGACGTGGGTACCGCGCTGATGGCGCGTATTCTGACGTTCGATCTCTCCTGGCTGTCGCCGCTGCTGATTTTCATTGGCGTCATCTTCTTCCTCGGGCGCAAACAGACGCGTGCCGGGCAGCTTGGGCGCGTGGGGATTGGCCTGGGGTTGATCCTGCTGGCGCTGGAGCTGATTGTGCAGGCGGTCACCCCCATCACCGAGGCCAACGGCGTTCAGGTCATCTTCGCCTCTCTGACCGGTGACATCATGCTGGACGCGCTGATTGGCGCGGTGTTTGCCATCGTCAGCTATTCAAGCCTGGCAGCCGTATTGCTGACGGCCACGCTCACCGCTGCCGGGGCGATCTCCTTCCCGGTGGCGCTATGTCTGGTGATTGGTGCGAACCTGGGGTCTGGCCTGCTGGCAATGCTCAACAACAGTGCCGCCAACGCTGCGGCTCGCCGCGTGGTGCTCGGCAGCCTGCTGTTTAAGCTGGTGGGTAGCCTGATTATCCTGCCGTTTGTGCACCCGCTGGCGAACCTGATGGATAACCTCTCGCTGCCGAAAGCGGAGCTGGTGATCTATTTCCACGTTTTCTATAACCTGGTGCGCTGCCTGGCGATGGTGCCTTTTGCGGGGCCGATGGCCCGCTTTTGCGAACGACTCATTCAGGATGAACCGGAGCTGGATGCGCGCCTGAAACCGAAGCATCTGGATACCTCCGCGCTGGATACCCCGGCGCTGGCGCTGGCGAATGCCGCCCGCGAGACGCTACGGATGGGTGATGCGATGGAAACCATGCTCGAAGGGCTGCAGAAGGTGATGCACGGCGAACCGCGCGAAGAGAAAGAGTTGCGCAGGCTGGCGGACGATATCAACGTGCTTTATACCGCCATTAAGCTCTATCTGGCGCGTATTCCGCAGGATGAACTGGCGGAAGAGGAGTCTCGCCGCTGGGCAGAAATCATCGAGATGTCGCTCAACCTGGAGCAAGCCTCCGATATCGTGGAGCGTATGGGGAGTGAGATTGCAGATAAGTCACTGGCAGCACGTCGGGCATTCTCCATTGAGGGCCTGAAGGAGCTGGAGGCGCTCCACGAACAGCTGTTGAGCAACCTGAAGCTGGCGATGCTGGTCTTCTTCTCCAGCGACGTGCCGAGCGCGCGCCGCCTGCGTCGTAACAAGCATCGCTTCCGCATCCTCAACCGTCGCTACTCGCACGCCCACGTTGAGCGTCTTCACCAGCAAAACGTGCAGAGTATCGAGACCAGCTCCCTGCACCTGGGGCTGCTGGGGGACATGAAGCGTCTTAACTCGTTGTTCTGCGCGGTGGCCTATAGCGTGATGGAACAGCCGGATGAAGATGACGAGCGGGACGAGTATTAATCTCTGAAAGCGCCTCGCAAAACCGTTTTGCGAGGCGTGACACCTTATGAAGCGCCATTTACGCTGCAGACCTTACATTTTTAAGGGAATAGAAAATGCTCGTTTATTACGCTACACTTCGCCAATTCATGCGCATACCGATGGGGGTTCTCATGCGCACTACTCATGGCATCAAAAAATCAGTCAATGTGTCGTTAGCACCAGAAATCCTTGAAGAGGCGCGACGGCTTAAACTTAATCTCTCTGCTGTACTTACGGCTGCATTACAGGAGCAGTTTCGTGCGCATCAGCGTGCAGAGTGGTTAGCAGAAAATAAAGCGTCTATCGAGGCTATTAACCAGTGGGTTGATGAAAACGGCTCCTTTAGTGACTTTCAGAGGTCGTTCTGATGGAGCAATATTTTGCTTATGAGAATGAAGGTAAGGGGAAAACTGCCTATCCCTGGCTAATCAATATGCAGCATCCCGTGGCCAATGTGATGAAGCATGTTCTGGTCGCCCCCGCAGTTGAGCTTAGCCACCTGGGAGGCATTGAGCCGCCTGCGAAAGTGTGCCCTGTCGTTGAGATAGCGGGTAAGCCCTGCGTGGTTATGATGCACATGATGGCAGGCATATCGCCAAAAGAGTTAGGCGAGCGTGTCGCCGATCTTACTCAAGACCGGGCCTCATTGCGGGATGCACTCGATTTTTTGATCAACGGTTACTAACACTTTTTTGTCAGCCGCAAGGTAAGGTATATTTCGCCCTTCACAGGAGAAACTATGCTGCCAACTCAATCAACCCGATTAAACAAATACATTAGCGAGAGCGGGATCTGCTCACGTCGCGAGGCTGACCGTTACATTGAACAAGGTAACGTGTTTCTTAACGGCAAACGCGCCACCATCGGCGATCAGGTGGTGCCTGGCGACGTGGTCAAAGTGAATGGTCAGGTCATCGAACCGCGTGATGCAGAAGACCTGGTGTTTATCGCGTTGAATAAACCGGTTGGGATTGTCAGCACCACGGAAGACGGTGAGCGAGACAACATCGTTGATTTCGTGAACCATAGCAGCCGCATTTTCCCGATTGGCCGTCTGGATAAAGATTCGCAGGGGCTGATTTTCCTCACCAACCATGGCGATCTGGTGAACAAAATCCTGCGAGCCGGTAACGACCATGAGAAAGAGTACATCGTTACGGTAAACAAACTGGTAACGGACGAGTTTATCCGCGGGATGAGCGCAGGCGTGCCGATCCTGGGCACGGTGACGAAGAAGTGTAAGGTCAAGAAAGAAGCGCCTTTCGCGTTCCGTATTACTCTGGTACAGGGCCTAAACCGCCAGATCCGCCGCATGTGCGAGTACTTCGGTTATGAAGTGACGAAGCTTGAACGTACGCGCATCATGAACGTTAGCCTGTCCGGGATCCCGCTGGGCGAGTGGCGTGACTTAACTGATGACGAGCTGATTGAGCTGTTCAGGCTTATCGAAAACTCGTCGTCAGAAGCGAAGCCGAAGGCTAAGGCGAAGCCGAAAACCCAGGCGATTAAACGCCCGGTGGTGAAGGCGCCGCAGGCGGAAGAGAAAGGGCGAGGCAAGCCGGGTAACGGTAAGCGATTTACCCAGCCGGGTCGTAAAAAGAAAGGGCGCTGATTAGCGCCTTCCACGGGTTGACGTGCTGGCGGACCAGGAGAAGGTCGCCTCTGCATCCGGTTTATAAGCCTGCTCTTTTTTCAGTTTGCGGGCTTTCTTCGCCGCGGCGTCACGTTCCGCCATCAGCTTGTCGATGTACTCTTTTTTCACCTGATTGGTTTCGGCGTTCGTCAGCGTGCGGCCATGTGCAATGCGGGCGCGGTCGAGAAGCGTTTTCAGTTCGCGCTGCTCGGCTTCCGTCATGTCTTTCTGGGTCAAACGTGGTGTAGCCATTGCTGAAGCCTCCTGAGGGGGAGGCTTCAGTGTAAAGCAATTCAATCCTGTTTCACCGCTTCTTTTTTCGTTTGTGCATTAATCGGTTTGCCGGACCAGTAGCCCGCCAGCAGCGAACCTGAAAGATTGTGCCACACCGAGAACAGGGCACCCGGCAGGGCCGCCAGCGGCGAGAAGTAAATTTTGCCAAGCGCCGCCGCCAGACCGGAGTTCTGCATCCCGACTTCAATCGCCAGCGTGCGGCAGGTGGATTCGTCGAAACCAAACAGCTTCCCGCCCCAGTATCCTCCCAGCAGGCCGATGGTGTTATGCAGCACGACTGCGACGATCACCACAAAACCGACGGAAGCAATGTGCGAGGCAGAACCCGCCACCACGGCGCTGATGATGGCCAGAATGCAGACCATCGAAAACGCAGGCAGGTAGGGCTCAACGGCTTTCACCACGCGCGGGAACAGATGGTGAATGACCAGCCCCAGGGCAATCGGGATCACCACAATCTGCAGAATGCTGAGCAGCATCCCCATCACGTCCACCTGAATATGCGCGTCCACGTACAGGCGGGTTAACAGCGGCGTGGCAATCACGCCCACCAGCGTGGAAACGGATGAAATGGTAACGGAGAGGGCTACATCCCCTTTCGCCAGATAGATCATGACGTTAGACGCCGTACCGCTGGCGACGCTGCCCACCAGCACCATTCCGGCAGAGAGATCCGGCGGCATCTTAAAGGCCATCGCCAGCAGCCACGCCGCGAGCGGCATCACCAGGTAATGCAGGAAGATACCCGCAGCAACCGGAGCCGGGCGCGACAGCACGCGTTTGAAATCATCGATTTTTAAATGCACGCCCATGCCGAACATAATCAGCATCAGCAGCGTGGCGACCCACGGACCAATACCGGTGAACGTGGCGGGCGTGTAATACGCGAGTACAGAGAGCAGCAGCGCCCATATGGGGAACAGCCGGGTGATAACGGATAACATAGTGAATTCCTTGCAGTATTGTCGTGTTGTTTTGTTATGAAAAAGCCGGGTCTGTGCCCGGCTTATCGATATTGTTTAACGTGCTAACGAATTTTATTCAAACAAATTCTGATGAAGTTTCTGCACGACCTGCTCAGCCTGATCGGCAGGGACCAGGAAACAAAGGTTGTAGCTGGAGGCACCGTAGCAAATCATGCGGATGTTGAACGGGTCGAGCACACCAAACACCTCTTTGCCCACGCCGCAGGCGCGCGACAGCTTGTTGCCAATGATGGCCACCAGCGCCAGGTTTTCTTCCACTTCCACGCGGCACAGCTCGGACAACTCAATCAGCAGCGACTGCGTCAGCAGGGTATCGCCGGTGGAGGTCGAGCCGGTGGTGTCCAGCGTCAGCGCAATGCTCACTTCAGAGGTGGTGATGAGGTCTACGGAGATATTGTGACGCGCCAGAATGCCAAACACCTCTGCCAGGAAACCGCGGGAGTGGAGCATATTGTGGCTATGCAGCGTCACCAGCGTCTGGCGACGGCGCAGGGCCAGCGCACGGAACAGCGGTGGGTTTTCCGTTTTCTTGCAAACCAGCGTGCCGCCCGCTTTAGGATCTTTACTGGAGCCCACGAAGACCGGAATATCGCTGCGAACGGCAGGCAGCAGCGTTGCCGGGTGTAGCACCTTCGCGCCGAAGGTGGCCATTTCCGCCGCTTCTTCAAACGCGATCACATCAATACGTTTCGCCGCGGAAACCACGCGCGGGTCGGTGGTGTAGATACCCGGCACGTCAGTCCAGATATCCACACGGGTGGCATGCAGAGCTTCACCCAGCAGAGCCGCGGTATAGTCGCTGCCGCCACGGCCCAGCGTCGTCGTGCGACCTTTGGCTTCGCTGCCGATAAAGCCCTGGGTGACCACCATGCCTTCAGCAAGGCGCGGTGCCAGTTGCTGGTTGGTGAGCTCAGCCAGCATCTCAACGTCCGGTTCAGCGCGGCCAAAACGGTCACTGGTGCGCATCACTTTACGCACGTCAAACCACTGCGCCTGAACGTTACGTTCGCGCATGATTTCAACAAACAGCAGGGTAGACATCAATTCACCGTGGCTGACCAGTTCATCGGTCAGGGCGGTGGAGGTGGCCAGAGACGCTGCTTCTGCCAGGGTAGTGATATTTTCCAGCAGGCGTTCCACTTCTTCGCGGATCACGTTTGGATTCTGCAGACGCTCAAGGATGTCGAACTGAATTTTGCGCAGTGCATCCAGCTTCACGAAACGTTCTGTCGCTTCCAGTCCTTCAGACAGAGAAACCAGCAGGTTCGTCACGCCAGCGGATGCGGAGAGCACCACCAGGCGGGTATTCGGATCGGCCAGCACCACATCGGCGCTGCGGTTCATGGCATCGTAGTCGGCCACACTGGTGCCGCCAAACTTGGCGACCACAAAACTCGTCATAACAACCTCGTGTCAGGGAATGAATAAGCGACCTTGGCACAAGAGTGAAACGAAAACAGGTGCAGGCGCAAAATACGGCCCTATAAATAAAATGCGGGGGAGGTCCTGTCAATGCTGGGATTATGCGGATTTTTTATGGGGGGGTACCCCTGAGAAACAGGACTTATAACAGGGCCATATTTTATGCTCCGTTTTACCCCCTTTTGACCGACAATTCGCCACCCGGGAGGGCACTTCAGCAGCTATACTTTTCGGGTCTTTTCACCTGTGTTTGATGCAGGCCAGGGCAATGGCATAAAAACCATCACAATTTTTATTTGCAGGCGCTACAATCGACCGCAGTCACAATTCTCAAATCAGAAGAGTATTGCTAATGAAAAACATCAACCCAACGCAGACCGCTGCCTGGCAGGCACTCCAGAAACATTTTGATGAAATGAAAGACGTCACTATCGCGGATCTGTTCGCGAAAGATGCCGATCGTTTCGCTAAGTTCTCCGCGACCTTCGACGACCTGATGCTGGTGGATTTTTCCAAAAACCGCATTACCGAAGAGACGCTGGCAAAGCTGCAGGATCTGGCAAAAGAGACTCAGCTTGCCGACGCTATCAAGTCCATGTTCTCCGGCGAGAAAATCAACCGCACCGAAGACCGTGCCGTGCTGCATGTGGCGCTGCGTAACCGTAGCAATACGCCAATCATCGTTGATGGCAAAGATGTGATGCCGGAAGTGAACGCGGTGCTGGAAAAGATGAAAGCTTTCTCCGAAGCGATCATCTCCGGTAGCTGGAAAGGCTATACCGGTAAAGCGATCACCGACGTGGTAAACATCGGCATCGGCGGTTCTGACCTGGGTCCGTTCATGGTGACCGAAGCGCTGCGTCCGTACAAAAACCACCTCAACATGCATTTCGTGTCTAACGTCGATGGTACTCACATCGCGGAAGTGCTGAAGAACGTGAACCCGGAAACCACCCTGTTCCTGGTGGCGTCTAAAACCTTCACCACCCAGGAAACCATGACCAACGCCCACAGCGCGCGCGACTGGTTCCTGAAAACCGCGGGCGACAACAAGCACGTGGCGAAACACTTTGCGGCGCTGTCCACCAATGGTAAAGCGGTTGGTGAGTTCGGTATCGACACCGCGAACATGTTCGAGTTCTGGGACTGGGTTGGCGGCCGTTACTCTCTGTGGTCTGCCATCGGTTTGTCCATCATTCTGTCCGTAGGCTTCGATAACTTCGTTGAACTGCTCTCCGGCGCGCACGCGATGGATAAACACTTCTCCACCACCGCACCTGAGAAAAACCTGCCGGTGCTGCTGGCGCTGATTGGTATCTGGTACAACAACTTCTTTGGTGCTGAAACCGAAGCGATCCTGCCGTACGACCAGTACATGCATCGTTTTGCGGCCTACTTCCAGCAGGGCAATATGGAATCCAACGGTAAGTACGTTGACCGTAACGGCAACGCGGTGGATTACCAGACGGGTCCAATCATCTGGGGTGAGCCGGGCACTAACGGCCAGCACGCGTTCTACCAGCTGATCCACCAGGGAACCAAAATGGTACCGTGCGATTTCATCGCCCCGGCTATTACCCATAACCCGCTGTCTGACCACCATCCAAAACTGCTGTCTAACTTCTTCGCCCAGACTGAAGCGCTGGCGTTCGGTAAATCCCGCGAGGTGGTTGAGCAGGAGTATCGCGATCAGGGTAAAGATCCGGCCACGCTGGACCACGTTGTGCCGTTCAAAGTGTTTGAAGGCAACCGCCCAACCAACTCCATCCTGCTGCGTGAAATCACCCCGTTCAGCCTGGGTGCGCTGATTGCGCTGTACGAGCACAAGATCTTCACTCAGGGCGCCATCCTGAATATCTTCACCTTTGACCAGTGGGGCGTTGAGCTGGGCAAACAGCTGGCAAACCGCATTCTGCCAGAGCTGGGTGACGATAAAGCGATCACCAGCCACGACAGCTCGACCAATGGTTTGATTAACCGCTATAAAGCCTGGCGCGCGTAATTAAAACATCATGAAAATGTGCCGGCGAAATGCCGGCATTTTTTTATCGGATAATTCCTGATGTCTGTTAGGGAGGGTGCGAATAAGTACCCTCCGCAACGAAAATGAAACTTTTAGTCAATTAAATTCAATCACTTACATAGGCGTTTTTTTGCGTTTGGTGACTTATTCGCACCTTCCTTAGTTAACTCAAATTCTGGATGTGAGTTTAATCCGAAAAAGACGGTTAACCCGTTAATTGCTGCGGTTTATTTTAAGAAAATACGTAGAAGTAAGATAATGGGTTTATATTATAAATTATTGATTTTTAGTGATTATATATTTTAATTATTTGCTTTTCATTTCGATTTTATCCATTAGTCCGAAAACCCCTTCCCTATTTCCCCTCACGGTAATCCCGCTGCTTTAGTTGTGTATACTCGATTCCGCCTGAATTTCTTTTCGGGCAAATCTCCATTCATTCATTGAAGGGAAATTGTTATGAAGAAAGTACTGTATGGCATTTTTGCCATATCTGCACTTGCGGCGACATCTGTCTATGCAGCTCCGGTCCAGGTCGGGGAAGCAGCAGGGTCGGCAGCGACGTCTGCGTCTGCGGGAAGCTCTACCGCAGCCAGCACCAGCGCCGTAAGTTCAGCCGTGGGTGTCGCGCTGGCGGCAACCGGTGGCGGTGATGGCTCCAATACCGGAACCACGACCACTACGACAACCAGCACCCAGTAAGACCGGGTGTTTTAATCATAACCACACTTCGGTGTGGTTATTTCGCCCCTTCGGAGAAGAGTCGTGAAGCGACCTGCAATCATTCTGATTTGCCTGCTGTTGCAGGCGTGCTCAGCCACCACCAAAGGGCTGGGTCATTCACTGTGGGACAGCCTGTTCGGTACGCCGGGCGTGCAATTGACCGATGACGAACTTCAGAACATGCCCTACGCCAGTCAGTACATGCAGCTTAATGATGGACCGCAACTGTTTGTGGTGCTCGCTTTCGATGAAAACGGGCAGCAGAAATGGGTGACGCAGGATCAGGCCACCATCGTGACGCAGCATGGCCGTATCGTGAAAACCCTGCTCGGGGGCGACAACCTGCTTGAGGTGAACAATATCGCGGCCGATCCGCTGATCAAGCCGAACCAGATTACCGACGGCGCTGGCTGGACGCGCACGATGGGCTGGACTGAACACAAGCAGGTGCGTTACGCCACGGCGCATTCCACCTTCCGCTGGGATGGCACCGACAGTGTGAAAGTGGGGAGCGATGAAACCCAGGTACGCGTGCTGGATGAAGAGGTAACAACCGACCAGGCCACCTGGCATAACCGCTTCTGGATCGACGAGGAAGGGCAAATCCGTCAGTCCCTGCAGTATCTCGGTGCCGGTTTCTTCCCGGTGAAAACCACGCTGATCAAGGCCGCAAAATCATGAAAACAATTATCCGCGTTGCGCTAATTGCGAGCCTTGCAACCCCTGCGGCATGGTCTGCAGGAACGGTGAAGGTCTACACGGCGGAAAACGAGAAACCCAAAACGTTAACCAACGCTGAACATCTGCTCGATCTCGTCGGGCAGCCGAGGCTTGCCAACAGCTGGTGGCCGGGGGCGGTGATCGGCGAGCGTCAGGCAACGATTAAGGCAGAGCAAGAACATCTTGCACTGCTTGCCCGTCTGACAGGTCTGGCGGCGCAGGAAGACGGTGACGATGCCGCAGCAATCAATAGCATTCGCCAGCAGCTTCAGGCGCTGAAGGTGACTGGCCGCCAGAAGGTGAATCTTGATCCCGATGAAGTGCGCGTCACGGAAAAGGGCAACCCAACCCTTGAAGGGGAGTACACCCTCTGGCTGCCCGTAAAACCGACGACGGTGACCGTGATGGGGCTTGTCAGCAGCCCGGGTAAAAAGCCCTTTACGCCAGGTCGCGACGTGGTGAGCTATCTCGACGAGCAAAGCCTGCTGAGCGGTGCCGATAACAGCTACGCCTGGGTCGTTTACCCTGACGGGCACACGCAAAAAGCGCCGGTAGCTTACTGGAATAAACGCCATATCGAGCCCATGCCTGGCAGCATCATTTTTGTCGGTTTTGCCGACCATTTCTGGACGAAGGCATATGACGGGCTTAACGCCGATATCCTTCACTCCCTGACACAGCGGATACCGGAAGAATGAAAAAAACCTATCTCTACAGCATGCTGGCGCTCTGTGTAAGCGCCGCCTGTCATGCAGAAACGTATCCGGCACCCATTGGCCCGTCTCAGTCAGACTTCGGCGGCGTCGGTTTACTGCAAACGCCCACCGCGCGCATGGCGCGTGAAGGGGAAATCAGTCTGAACTACCGCGATAACGACCAGTACCGCTACTATTCCGCCTCGGTACAGCTTTTCCCGTGGCTTGAAACCACGCTGCGCTACACCGATGTGCGAACGAAACAGTACAGCAGCGTCGAGGCGTTCTCTGGCGACCAGACTTACAAAGATAAAGCCTTCGACCTCAAGCTGCGCCTGTGGGAAGAGAGCTACTGGATGCCGCAGGTGTCCGTGGGGGCCAAAGATATCGGCGGGACCGGCCTGTTTGATGCGGAATACATTGTGGCCAGCAAGGCCTGGGGGCCGTTCGACTTCTCGCTTGGCCTGGGATGGGGCTATCTCGGTACCAGCGGTAACGTCAAAAACCCGTTCTGCACCTACAGCGATAAATATTGCTACCGCGATAACAGTTACCAGAAAGCGGGTTCCATCAACGGCGACCAGATGTTCCATGGCCCGGCCTCGCTGTTCGGTGGCGTGGAATACCAGACCCCCTGGCAGCCATTGCGCCTGAAGCTGGAGTACGAAGGAAACGACTACTCTCAGGATTTCGCCGGGAAGATTGAGCAGAAGAGCAAGTTTAACGTCGGCGCCATTTATCGCGTCACCGACTGGGCCGACGTTAACCTCAGCTACGAGCGCGGTAATACCGTGATGTTTGGTTTCACGCTGCGCACCAACTTTAACGACATGCGGCCACACTACAATGATAACGCGCGGCCAGCCTACCAGCCGGAGCCGCAGGATGCGATTCTGCAGCACTCCGTGGTGGCAAATCAGCTGACGCTGCTGAAATACAATGCCGGTCTGGCGGATCCGAAGATTCAGACCAAGGGCGACACGCTTTACGTCACTGGCGAGCAGGTGAAATACCGCGACTCGCGGGAAGGGATCGAACGCGCCAACCGGATCGTCATGAACGATCTCCCGGACGGGATCCGCACGATCCGCGTGACCGAGAACCGCCTGAACCTGCCGCAGGTGACGACGGAAACGGACGTTGCCAGCCTCAAGCGCCATCTCGAAGGCGAGCCGCTCGGGCATGAAACCGAGCTGGTGCAAAAACGCGTTGAGCCGGTCGTGCCAGACACCACCGAGCAAGGCTGGTATATCGACAAGTCGCGCTTTGATTTCCATATCGATCCGGTGCTGAACCAGTCCGTTGGCGGACCGGAAAACTTCTACATGTATCAGCTGGGCGCAATGGCGACGGCAGATCTGTGGGTCACCGACCATCTGCTGACTACCGGTAGCCTGTTCGGCAATATCGCCAACAACTACGACAAATTTAACTACACCAACCCGCCGAACGATTCAAAACTGCCGCGCGTAAGAACTCGCGTTCGTGAATACGTGCAGAACGATGTCTACGTGAATAACCTGCAGGCCAACTACTTCCAGTACTTCGGCAACGGTTTCTACGGCCAGGTGTACGGCGGATATCTGGAAACCATGTTCGGTGGCGCAGGGGCAGAGGTGCTTTACCGTCCTGTCGACAGCAACTGGGCATTTGGGATTGATGCTAACTACGTGAAACAGCGTGACTGGCGCAGCGCGCAGGACATGATGAAGTTCACCGACTACAGCGTCAAAACGGGCCATCTGACCGCCTACTGGACACCGTCATTCGCGCAGGACGTACTGGTGAAAGCCAGCGTCGGCCAGTATCTGGCGGGCGACAAGGGTGGCACGCTGGATATCTCCAAACACTTCGACAGCGGCGTCGTGGTGGGCGGTTATGCCACCATCACCAACGTCTCGCCGGACGAGTACGGGGAAGGGGACTTCACTAAAGGGGTCTATGTGTCGATTCCGCTGGATCTCTTCTCGTCAGGCCCAACCCGCAGCCGTGCGGCAGTGGGCTGGACACCGCTGACGCGCGACGGGGGTCAGCAGCTTGGGCGTAAGTTCCAGCTGTATGACATGACCAGCGATAAGAACGTTAACTTCCGCTGATGCTTGTTTGCCCGGTGGCGCTGCGCTTACCGGGCCTACAAGAGTGTTTTTGTAGGCCGGGCAAACGCAGTGCCGACCGGCAAGAATGCTAATGCGGACAAAACATAAACAAAAAATATAGATCCCCGTCACATTTTTGCGTTATACAGGAACCTCGCCCTGGAGAATGAGGTGCTGTATGACATCCCTGACTCGCCCGCGCGTTGAGTTTATCTCAACGATCCTCCAGACCGTGCTAAATCTCGGTCTGCTAAGCCTTGGTCTGATTCTGGTCGTCTTCCTTGGCAAAGAGACGGTGCATCTGGCGGATGTGCTGTTCGCCCCTGAACAAACCAGCAAATATGCGCTGGTGGAAGGCCTGGTGGTCTACTTTCTCTACTTCGAGTTTATTGCCCTGATTGTGAAGTACTTTCAGTCGGGCTTTCACTTCCCGCTGCGCTATTTTGTTTACATTGGGATCACCGCGATTGTGCGGCTGATCATCGTCGATCATAAATCCCCCCTCGACGTGCTGATCTACTCGGCGGCGATCCTGCTGCTGGTGATCACCCTCTGGCTGTGTAACTCGAAGCGGCTGAAACGGGAATAAAAAAATGGCGCTCCGAAGAGCGCCTAACAACAGTCACAAGTTGGGTCAATACAATACGTCTAAAGTTGAGGGTTGCAGTGGCATAACAAATGAAACTTAACCTTTCACACCGCCCGCCGTCAGGCCGTTAACCAGCCAGCGCTGGGCCAGTAGGAACACCACGGTAATCGGGATGGCAGAGAGTACAGCCGCCGCAGCAAAGTCGCCCCACAGGTAGTTTTGCGGGTTGAGGTATTGCTGCATACCCACGGCCAGGGTGTAACTGTTCACGTCGCGCAGTAACAGAGAGGCGACCGGTACTTCGGTGATCGCAGCGATAAACGACAGGATAAACACCACCGCCAGGATAGGTACCGACAGCGGCAGCAGCACCAGACGGAAGGCCTGCCACGGAGTAGCGCCATCCAGCGCGGCCGCCTCTTCCAGCGAACCGTCGATGGTTTCGAAATACCCTTTGATGGTCCACACATGCAGGGCGATACCGCCAAGATAGGCGAAGATCACGCCGCCGTGGGTGTTCAGGCCGATAAACGGCACGTACTGACCCAGACGGTCAAACAGGGCATACAACGCGACCAGCGACAGCACGGCCGGGAACATCTGGAAAATGAGCATGCCTTTCAGCAGCGTCGCTTTGCCCGGGAAACGCATACGGGCGAAGGCGTAAGCACAGGTGGTGGAGAGCGTGACAATACCGATTGCGGTAATGGTCGCCACTTTCACCGAGTTCCACAGCCACAGCAGCACCGGGAACGGCGGAGGAGTTACGCGTCCATCCGCATGCTCCACGCTGAAGCCCAGCGCTAGCTTCCAGTGCTCCCAGGAGATTTCGTCCGGGATGAGACTCCCGGTCGCGAAGTTACCCGAACGCAGGGAGATAGCGATAACCATCAGCAGCGGGAACATGATTGCCGCGATGAAAATCAGCAGGCCTAAGTGTGTCGCCAGGAGGCGCAATTTCTGAGATTTGGGTTGTACCATAGCCATGATCGATGCCCTCCTTAGTCAAATTTCATACGTGTGGCTTTCAGGTTCACAATCGCCAGGGCACCAACCAGCAGGAAGATCAGGGTGGCAATGGCTGCTGCCAGACCGAAGTCCTGTCCGCCGCCGCCTTCGAAGGCGATACGGTAGGTGTAGCTCACAAGCAGGTCGGTATAGCCTGCCGGCGTAGTGGTGCCGAGACGGTCCGGGCCACCGTTGGTCAACAGCTGAATCAGCACGAAGTTGTTAAAGTTAAAGGCAAAGCTGGCGATCATCAGCGGGGTCAGCGGCTTAATGAGCAGCGGCAGCGTAATTTTAAAGAAGTTCTGGAACGGACCCGCGCCGTCCATCGCTGAAGCTTCGTACAGATCGTCCGGGATAGCCTTCAGCAGGCCCATGCACAGGATCATCATGTACGGGTAGCCCAGCCAGGTGTTCACGATAATAATCATCGAGCGGGCGGTGGTTGGGTCGCTGAACCAGGCCGGTTTGATACCGAACAGCGCGCTCAGCATCATGTTGATTTCACCGAAGCTCTGGTTAAACAGCCCTTTGAAAATCAGAATCGAGATAAACGACGGCACGGCATACGGCAGAATCAGCAGCACGCGGTAAATCGCTTTGCCTTTCAGGGATTCCCACTGCACGAGACAGGCCAGCACCATGCCCACGGCCACGGTCAGGATCACGGTGAGCACCGAGAAAATCACCGTCCAGACGAAGATGGCGAAGAAAGGTTTCTGGATGCCTTCGTCGGTGAACACGCGGGTAAAGTTATCCCAGCCGATGGTAACGGTATAACCCGGGCTGAGTTTGTCATCACCCCATTTGCCGTCGGCAGTAATGGACTGATAGAAACCAATGTCGTTGTTCGGGCGATACTTCACGCCGCTCTGATTGTTAGTCAGCGTGCCGTCTTTTGCCAGGGTATAGAGCGGCTGAGTGCCGGAGAACTGGCGCAGCGAGCTCATGGTCACTTTGCTTTCATCTGGCAGCACGGCGGTGAGCTGGGTCAACGCCTGGCGGTTCTGGGTAATGATCCGCAGGTTAGCACGTTCACCTTCCGGCAGGGCCGCAGCCTCTTTTAAGGTCAGCTTCTGCTCGCCGCCAAATTTAAACGCGTCGGAAATATAGTTTTTGCCGCTCTCACCATCAGTGAGCGCTAACTTCCATTCGTCACCCGCAGGATACAGGCCGAAATTAAAGGTTTTTCCCGCCTGATAGGAACGGTCCAGAAGCACCTGTTGGGCGCGTTCCTGCGCAAGCTGGTTGGTGCTGCTGTAGTTGGTGAATGCAATGGCGATGGTACAGATCAGTGGGAACAGGACAAACAGCCCCATCCCGGCCACGCCAGGGTAAACATAGCGCCAGGCATAGGCTTTACGGTTGGCGAAAATATACAGGCCAGCAGAGCTTAAGATCAGCGTCATGATGGCAAAGAGATATTCCCCTTGTACGTACATTAAAACAACAAGGTAACCCACCAGCAGACACAGCAGACCTATCACTGACCATTTCAGCGCGTCGCTTTGCCACCAGTGCTTCTTTTTAATGACATCCATGGGGTTCTTCCTCTACAACGGTGGAAACTTTTCGTCAGGTGGCGCGGCGCTTACCTGACCTACGGATCGTGCCGTAGTCGTAGGGCGGGTAAGCGCACGCGCCACCCGCCGTTTTTCTGCTTACTTAGTAATACGACCCTGCGCATCCTTCAGCGCGGCATCAACAGTCTGACGACCGCTTGCTGCGTTGATGACTGCAGTACGGGTGGCGTACCAGAACGCTGCCATCTGTGGGATGTTCGGCATGATTTCGCCTTTCTGGGCGTTATCCATAGTGGCCGCGATGCGTGGATCTTTCGCCAGCTGATCCTGGAAGGATTTCAGCGCCACGGCGCCCAGCGGTTTATCCTTGTTCACTTCATCCAGACCCTGATCGGTCAGCAGGTAGTTTTCCAGGAACTCTTTCGCCAGCTCTTTGTTCGGGCTGGCGGCGTTGATACCCGCACTCAGCACGCCAACGAACGGTTTAGACGGCTTGCCGTTGAAGGTTGGCAGCAGCGTTACGCCGTAGTTGATTTTGCTCTTATCGATGTTGGTCCAGGCCCACGGACCGTTGATGGTCATCGCGGTTTCGCCTTTGTTGAACGCCGCTTCCGCGATGGAGTAATCGGTATCCGCGTTCATGTGTTTGTTCTTGATCAGGTCAACCAGGAAGGTCAGGCCTTTTTTCGCGCCTGCGTTATCCACGCCCACGTCTTTCACGTCATATTTGCCGTTTTCAAACTTGAACGCGTAACCGCCGTCGGCAGCAATCAGCGGCCAGGTGAAGTACGGCTCTTGCAGGTTGAACATCAGAGCGGATTTACCTTTCGCCTTCAGCTCTTTATCCAGTTTCGGGATCTCTTCCCAGGTTTTCGGTGGGTTTGGTACCAGGTCTTTGTTGTAAATCAGAGATAGGGCTTCAACTGCGATAGGGTAAGCGATCAGCTTGCCGTTGTAGCGAACGGCATCCCAGGTGAACGGGAAGAGTTTGTCCTGGAACGCTTTGTCTGGGGTGACTTCAGCCAGCAGGCCAGACTGCGCGTAGCCGCCGAAACGGTCATGCGCCCAGAAGATGATGTCCGGGCCGTCGCCGGTTGCTGCAACCTGCGGGAATTTCTCTTCCAGTTTGTCCGGATGTTCTACGGTAACTTTGATACCGGTGTCTTTCTCGAATTTTTTGCCCACTTCGGCCAGGCCGTTATAGCCTTTGTCGCCGTTAATCCAGATAACCAGCTTGCCTTCTTCAATTTTGGCGAGCGCCGGTGCGGAAACCATCATTGCTGCAAGGGCGGACAATGCGAAAACGCGTGCGCCAGTCTTGATATTCATATCTGCCATCCTTTTGGTGATGTCTCGTAGTATGACTTCAGTGGTTCAACGTGAATCAGTCTCCTTATTTGACATCCTCTTTCCATCCTCCCAACCCCTACGCCCCACCCCCTGTTTGTGTGATCTCCGTTGCATAAATTTAAGTTATGAGTGCTGGCGCACATAAAAACCCACCGAATTTTGCAGGCGGCTTCACGAATTTCGCCTCAGCCCCCCGGCTGCGGTCGCAGAGCCTGCTCTCTCATCCTCCCGCCTCCTCCCCCATAAAAAAGCCGGGGGGTGGAGGATTCGTGAAAGTTATAGATACCCCATAGTGAACTTATGTTGAATGTTTCTGTCGGTGACAGGTTGTAACGAAGGGAGAAGGGCATGGCGAGCGTACAGCTGCGTAATGTAACGAAAGCCTGGGGCGACGTAGTGGTGTCAAAAGACATCAATCTGGACATCACTGAAGGTGAGTTTGTGGTGTTTGTCGGCCCATCAGGCTGTGGTAAATCTACTCTGCTGCGTATGATTGCCGGTCTTGAAACCATCACCAGCGGCGACCTGCTGATCGGTGATACCCGAATGAACGACATCCCGCCTGCCGAACGTGGCGTCGGTATGGTGTTCCAGTCTTATGCACTTTATCCCCATCTTTCCGTTGCCGAGAACATGTCCTTTGGCCTGAAGCTGGCCGGCGCGAAGAAAGACGTGATTAACCAGCGCGTCACCCAGGTGGCGGAAGTATTACAGCTGGCGCACCTGCTGGAGCGTAAACCGAAAGCGCTTTCCGGCGGTCAGCGTCAGCGTGTGGCGATTGGCCGTACGCTGGTGGCCGAACCGCGCGTGTTCCTGCTCGACGAACCCCTTTCTAACCTGGATGCCGCCCTGCGCGTTCAGATGCGTATCGAAATCTCCCGTCTGCACAAACGTCTTGGCCGCACGATGATTTACGTCACCCACGATCAGGTCGAAGCGATGACGCTGGCCGACAAAATCGTGGTGCTGGATGCCGGTCGCGTGGCGCAGGTGGGCAAACCGCTGGAGCTCTATCACTACCCGGCAGACCGCTTTGTTGCAGGCTTTATTGGCTCGCCAAAGATGAACTTCCTGCCCGTTAAAGTGACTGCAACGGCCATTGAACAGGTACAGGTGGAGCTACCAAACCGCCAGCAAGTCTGGCTACCGGTGGACAGCGCCAACGTACAGGTCGGGGCAAACATGTCCCTCGGTATCCGCCCTGAGCATCTCCTGCCGAGTCACATCGCCGATGTGACCCTGGAAGGTGATGTTCAGGTCGTTGAACAGCTTGGTCACGAAACACAGATTCATATCCAGATCCCCGCCATCCGTCAGAACCTGGTTTACCGCCAGAATGACGTGGTGTTGGTAGAAGAGGGTGCCACATTCGCTATCGGCTTGCCGCCAGAGCGTTGCCATCTGTTCCGTGAGGATGGCACTGCATGTCGTCGGTTGCATAAAGAGCCAGGCGTTTAAGCAATCCCAAAAGAAGACACGAAACCGACAGGTGAAGTGTTCAAAGAAAAGCAATGATCTCAGGAGATAGAATGATGATTACTCTGCGCAAACAAGTCCCTCTGGCAATCGCCGTTGCGGCAGGCATCCTGTCTGCCCAGGCGGGTGCTGTGGACTTTAAAGGTTATGCTCGTTCCGGCATCGGCTGGACCGGGAGTGGCGGTGAACAACAATGTTTCCAGGCAACCGGTGCACAAAGTAAATACCGTCTTGGTAACGAATGTGAAACCTATGCCGAGCTGAAACTGGGCCAGGAAGTGTGGAAAGAGGGCGATAAGAGCTTCTACTTCGACACTAACGTTGCGTATTCCGTTTCTCAGCAGAATGACTGGGAATCCACCAGCCCGGCCTTCCGTGAAGCAAACGTGCAGGGTAAAAACCTGATTGAATGGCTGCCAGGTTCTACTATCTGGGCCGGTAAGCGTTTCTATCAGCGTCATGACGTCCACATGATCGACTTCTACTACTGGGATATTTCGGGTCCTGGTGCAGGTATCGAAAACATCGATCTGGGCTTCGGTAAACTGTCTCTGGCAGCAACCCGTTCTTCTGAATCAGGCGGTTCTGCAACCTTCGCCGATCGTTATGCGAACGGCGATCGTATTTACGACAACGTTGTACCAAACGATGTCTTCGATGTTCGTTTAGCGGGTCTGGAAACCAACCCGGGCGGCACCCTGGAGTTAGGTGTCGACTACGGTCACACCAACATTCCTGACGACTACTACCTGCAGCCTGGCGCTTCTAAAGATGGCTGGCTGTTCACTGCTGAGCACACCCAGAGCATGTTGAAAGGTTTCAACAAGTTCGTACTGCAGTATGGTACGGACTCCATGACCTCCAACGGCAAAGGGATTCCACAGGGCGGCAGCGTTGATAACGACGGCTCCATGTGGCGTGTGCTGGACCACGGTGCAATTACCCTGGCAGACCGTTGGGACCTGATGTACGTCGGTATGTACCAGAACATCGATCGTGACAACAACAACGGTACCGAGTGGTGGACTGTGGGTGTTCGTCCGATGTTCAAATGGACGCCAATCATGAGCACCCTGCTGGAAGTGGGCTACGACAACGTCAAATCTCAGAAAACTGACGAGAAAAACAGTCAGTACAAAATCACCCTGGCACAGCAATGGCAGGCTGGCGACAGCATCTGGTCCCGTCCGGCTATCCGTGTCTTCGCAACATACGCGAAGTGGGATGAGAAATGGGGTTACGCAAACAACAGCGATACGGGTTACACCTCTGGTGTGGCTTACAGTGACACTTCTGCGAAAACCTTCAGCCGTGGCGACGACGACGAGTGGACCTTCGGTGCCCAGATGGAAATCTGGTGGTAATTCGTTAGACCTGACGTAATGACCTAAAAAGAGGGGCGCAAGCCCCTCTATCCTTAGGGTGCTGCGCGCTATTGCCTGGCCACCGCAGTGCTCACGCTATCAGAGGTAATAACAATGAAAATGAAGAAAAGTTTCGTCGCGCTGTGCCTCTCTGCGGGGCTGCTGGCCTGCGTTCCGGCGGTCACCTTTGCAGATGTCAATTTTGTTCCTCAAAATACCAGCGCCGCGCCTGCAATTCCGCCGGCGGCGCTTCAGCAACTGGTGTGGACACCGGTCGATCAATCGAAAGTACAAACCACTCAGCTTTCCGCTGGCGGTCAATCCCTGAATGTTCCCGGCATCAGCGGTCCCGTTGCCGCTTTTAGCGTACCCGCTAATATCGGCGAGCTGACCCTGACGTTGACCAGCGAAGTTAATAAACAAACCAGCGTATTTGCGCCGAACGTGCTGATTCTCGATCAAAACATGACGCCATCAGCCTTCTTCCCGAGTGATTATTTTAGCTACCAGGAACCGGGCGTGATGAGTGCTGATCGGCTGCAGGGCGTTATGCGCCTGACGCCAGCTCTTGGCCAGCAGAAAATTTACGTCCTGGTCTTCACAACGGAAAAAGATCTGCAGCAGACGACGAAGTTGGTTGATCCAGCGAAAGCTTATGCGAAAGGCACCGGAAACTCTGTTCCGGATATTCCTGACCCGCTTGCTCGCCATACCACCGATGGCCTGGTCAAACTAAAAGTCTCCACCAATAGTGCTTCCAGCGTACTGGTTGGCCCACTGTTTGGTTCGTCTGGCCCGGGTCCGGTAACCGTGGGCAATACCGCTGCCCCAGTCTATGCAGCACCTGCAGCTCCTGCCGCAACTGCCGCTGCACCAGCACCGGCGAAGAAAGCCGAGCCGGTACTGAACGACACCGAAGAATACTTCAACAACGCCATTAAGCAGGCGGTGAAGCGCGGCGATGTCGATAAAGCGCTGAAACTGCTTGATGAAGCCGAACGTTTAGGTTCAACCACTGCCCGTTCCACCTTTATCAGCAGTGTAAAAGGCAAGGGGTAACCGTTTCCCCACAGTGCTGATTTGTCAGTAGTTTAGTGCGCCTGAGTGGGCGCACTTTTTTTCGTGTCCGCCAGGCTGTTGCATCCATGTTGCGATCGTGATCGTTAAATAACGTTTGGCCCCCCTCAATCCGTGTTTCTGCGATACAATGCCATTACGTTATGTATCGGAGAGTCTGGCATGTCACACCCCGCGCTAACGCAACTGCGTGCGCTGCGCTATTTCGACCAAATACCTGCGCTTGATCCGCAGCAACTGGACTGGTTGCTGCTGGAAGATTCCATGACGAAACGTTTTGAACAGCAAGGTAAAACGGTCACGGTGACCCTGATACAGGAAGGGTTTGTCTCCGGCGATGAGATCGCCAGCGAGCTGCCGCTGCTGCCGCAAGAGGAACGCTACTGGCTGCGCGAAATTTTGCTCTGTGCCGATGGTGAGCCCTGGCTTGCCGGACGGACGGTAGTGCCCGAGTCCACCCTTTCCGGGCCTGAGCTGGCGCTGCAGCGGCTGGGGAAAACCCCGCTGGGACGTTATCTTTTTACCTCATCTGAGCTGACCCGGGATTTTATTGAGATTGGGCGTGATGCCGAACTGTGGGGACGCCGTTCCCGCCTTCGCCTGAGCGGTAAGCCGTTAATCCTGACGGAACTTTTTTTACCGGCATCACCGTTGTACTAAGAGGAAGAAAAAATGGAGTGGAGCCTGACGCAGAATAAGCTGTTGGCGTATCACCGCTTAATGCGTACTGATAAACCTATTGGCGCGTTACTGCTGCTGTGGCCGACCTTATGGGCGCTGTGGGTTGCAACGCCGGGCGTACCGCCGCTATGGATCCTGGGCGTATTTGTCGCCGGTGTCTGGCTGATGCGCGCGGCGGGTTGCGTGGTGAATGACTATGCCGATCGTAAATTCGACGGCCATGTAAAGCGGACAGCCAACCGTCCGTTACCCAGCGGCCAGGTGACCGGAAAAGAAGCCCGCGTGCTGTTCCTCGTACTGGTGCTGCTCTCATTCCTGCTGGTGTTAACGCTGAACACCATGACAATTCTGCTTTCCGTCGCTGCGCTCGCGCTGGCCTGGGTTTATCCGTTCATGAAGCGCTATACCCATCTGCCTCAGGTTGTGTTGGGCGCGGCATTTGGCTGGTCGATTCCGATGGCGTTTGCGGCGGTGAGTGAATCCCTACCGCTCAGCTGCTGGCTGATGTTCCTGGCGAATATTCTCTGGGCCGTGGCGTATGACACGCAATACGCGATGGTAGACCGCGACGATGACCTGAAAATTGGTATTAAATCGACCGCCATTCTCTTTGGACGTCAGGACAAACTGATCATCGGCATTTTACAGGTCGCGGTACTGGCACTGATGGTCGCGATTGGCCGTCTGAACGGGCTGAACTGGGAGTTTTACTGGTCGGTGCTGGTGGCGGGATTGCTGTTTGCTTACCAGCAAAAGCTGATTGCCAAACGCGAACGTGAAGCCTGCTTTAAAGCGTTTTTGAATAATAACTATGTCGGGCTGGTGCTGTTTTTAGGCCTGGCGATGAGCTATTTCTTATAAAAAAGTCGGGTGGCGGCTTCGCCTTACCCGACCTACGATCTGGAAGAACATGTAGGCCCGGTAAGCGTTAGCGCCACCGGGCGTTTTTTTATCGACGACGCAACAGCCTGAGGGCGTTCGCCGTCACCAGCACCGTTGCCCCCGTATCCGCCAGCACTGCCAGCCACAGCCCGGTCATGCCGAGCAGCGTCGTCACCAGGAAAATCCCCTTCAGTCCGAGCGCAATCCCGATGTTCTGGCGGATATTGGCTCGCGTCGCCCGCGCCAGGCCGATCATCTCTGCCAGCCCGGTCAGACGGTTATGCGTCAGCGCCGCGTCTGCCGTCTCCAGCGCCACGTCGGTGCCGCTTCCCATCGCAATGCCTATGGTGGATGCTTTCATCGCTGGTGCATCGTTAATGCCGTCTCCGACCATCGCGAGCGGGGCGTGGCTGTTCAGTTCGGTTACCGCACTGACCTTATCGGCGGGCAGCAATCCAGCTTTAAATTCCAGTCCCAGTTCACCCGCAATGGCTGACGCCGCACGTGGGTTATCCCCGGTCAGGATCACGCCCTGCACGCCCAGCTGATGCAGCGCCGCTACGGCTTCCTTCGCGTCATCACGCAGGGTATCGCGCAGCGCCAGCATCCCTTTCGTCACGCCGTCCTGCATAACAACCACGACAGTTTGCCCGGCCTGCTCTAACGCCTGAACCTGTGCGGAAGGGGAGTGACCCGCCGCGACAATCAGGACCTTTTTACCGTCGACGTTGGCCTCAATCCCAGACCCGACCAGCGCGCGCTGGGCGGTGGCCGCCGGAATCGGTAATCCGCGAGCCTGCGCTTCCCGCACAATGGCTTGCGCCAGCGGGTGGGTGGAACCCTGTTCGACGGCGGCGGCTAAGGTAAGCAGTTCATCTTCAGCGATATCCTGCGGATAAATGCCGGTCACCTGGGGTTTGCCGACGGTTAACGTGCCGGTTTTGTCGAAGGCGATATGCTGAACCTGGCTCAGCTGCTCCAGCGCCGCGCCGCCTTTAATCAGCGCCCCGCGACGTGCCGCTGCCGCCAGACCGGAGGTGATCGCCGCTGGCGTGGAGATCACCAGCGCGCACGGGCAGCCAATCAGCAGCAGGGTCAGACCTTTATAAATCCAGCCCTCCCAGGGCGCGCCAAAGAACAGCGGTGGAACGAGCGTAACCAGCAGAGCAATCAGCATAATGGCGGGCGTGTAAATCCGGCTAAAGCGATCGATAAAACGCTCGACGGGGGCACGACGCTCTTCAGCTTCTTCAATCAGCTTCAGGATACGGTCGATGGCGCTGTCGCCGGGCCCGGAAAGCACCTCAAGCTGCACCAGGCGGTCAACGCTGGTGGCGCCTGCAGGCACTTTTTCTCCCGCGGTACGCTCAACCGGAATGGATTCCCCTGTCAGGGCGCTTTCATCAAAGCTTGCGGTGGCGCTAAGCAGTGCGCCATCGGCAGGCAAGCGCCCCCCTGCGGCGACTTCAATGACGTCGCCCGGGCTCAGCGTGCTGATGGCGACGGTTTCACGTTTGCCTTCGTTAACCCGCGTCGCGGTTTCCGGCTTCAGTGCCATCAACGCGCTCACCCCTTTACGCGCGCGGCTGGCGGCCCAGCCCTCAAGTCGTTCGCCGATCAGGAACAGCAGCAGAACCATCGCCGCTTCCGCCGTCGCGCCGATAAACAGCGCGCCGATCGCCGCCACGCTCATCAGCGTTTCGATGGCGAACCAGCTGCCGCTTCTCATCAGACGTAATGCCTGGCGGGCAATCGGAAACAGTCCGACCAGCGTGGTGGCGATAAACGCCAGGTTGCCAAACGGATGGTTAATCTGTTCCAGACCCCAGCTCAGGGCCATCATGATGATGAGGGTAATGAGCGGCAGATTTTCCTTCAGGGAGGCGGTCTTTTCGACAGGGGCTGTTTCGCTGCGCAGGGTGTATCCCGCCTTGCTGACGGCGGCTTCAACCTGCTTACTGACATCCTTGTCGGCGCTGACTAACAGCTTTTCGGTCGCAAAAAGCACCTGAACGTGGCTGACGCCCGGCACCTGTTTGACCGCATTTTCCACTTTACGTGCGCAGGCTGCGCAGTCCATACCGTTGACGGCCCAGCTGTAGCGATTACCGCTTTCGGGCAGCGCGTCGGCTTGCGTTTCGCAGCTCCCCTCGCAGCAGCAGTCCTCTTTTGGCGGAACCGGGCTGAGCTTAAGTGCCGAAAATTGTGGGATTTTTTTAGGTGTTTCTGGAGTCGACATGGCAGTCTCCGGTAATGATAATTTTCTCATTAACCGCAGCATACACTCTGGAGTCGACTCCAGAGTCAAGCGTTATTTAGATATACAGCGAACGCACGATCAGGAAGTGCCCGGCAAAGTAGCAGGCGGAAGCAATCGCGTTGTCGGCGCGGAAGCGACGGCGATAGTGGCTGCCCAGCCAGACGATATTACCGAGTAAGAGCAGTGCTGCGCCGAAGAACGCAGACATCGCCTGAGACGTCGGGCGGAAGAACCAGAGCTCGCCAGCGAGCCACACCATCACCAGCGTCATGGCGATAAATGTACAGACTGGCAAACGCATCTCTTCCAGACGCGACCAGATCACCGCTATCAGCAGTGCGCCAATCACCAGCAGCACCAGCGGCAGCGGCCAGAAGAAGGAGAGCGTCATCTGGCTGGCGAAGTAGATGGTATACAGCAGATGCGACAGGAAAAACGCCCCAACAGCATACAGCAGACGCTGACGCGGGAGCAGGGTTAAGGCATCGCCAATCAGGGACGCGCACAGCCCGGCGAGAACCAGGTAGCTGATGGCGTTAAACATCGGCGCTTGCCAGGCAAGCAGCAGAAGGAGCAACAGCGTGACGGGTTTAAACAACCAGCGCTGCCAGGCTGGGCCACGGTAGGACGCATCAACATAAAGCCATGCGGAAAAACAGACAGCGATAAATGACCAAAGCATATTAACTCCCTGTAACTGTTAAGGCTGAATAATCAGTTTCTGATCCAGTGTAGTGACGCGGGCGGGCGTTTGGCAATGCCGGGGCAGGCGAGGTATCCTGAATTCCGCATAATCTGATGGGATGTTTCAATGAGCAAGATGCCGCTGTTTTTCATTATCGTGGTAGCGATTATCGTCATTGCAGCCTCGTTTCGCTTCGTGCAGCAGCGCCGGGAAAAGGCGGATAACGATGCCGCACCGCTGATGCAAAAGCGGGTGGTGGTGAGCAATAAGCGCGAGAAAGCCCTCAACGATCGACGCTCTCGCCAACAGCAGGTTACGCCTGCAGGCGCGACGATGCGCTATGAAGCCAGCTTTAAGCCGGAAACCGGCGGGCTGGAGATGACTTTCCGCCTGGAGGCGCAGCAGTACCACCAGTTGACGGTGGGTGAGAAAGGAATGCTGAGCTACAAAGGGTCACGGTTTGAAGGTTTTAGGGCGGAATAATGCGCGATCGGTCCCCTCTCCCGGTGGGAGAGGGTTAGGGTGAGGGCATCAGGCCGCACCCTACTTCTTCACCTGCGCCTTAAACTTCTTCATCCACACCAGCAACTCAAACACGCCGAAAATAAATACCCGCAGTTGCTGCCAGCCGGTCATCGGCGGGCCATCTTTTGGCAGGCCGTTTTTCAGCATTACCATCTGCAGGGCGTGCATGAACGAGGTGAAAATCAGCGCCACGTTAACGAAGATGTTCAACGGGCGCGGGAACGGGTGCACCAGATTCAAAATCAAAAATGCCCAGACGCCCAGCATCAGCAAACGTCCCAGGTTAATCAGTACCGGCATCAGAGCCTCCTTGTACCTGACGGTGATAAAGACGATAAGCGACCTGACCGGCAACCTTTTCGCGGTGCAGATCCCAGTGCGCGGGCACCGGCGGAAGACCGTTTTCCACTTCGCTTTCAACGTAAATTAATGCGTCATCCGCCAGCCAGCCGTTTTGTTCCAGCAGGGATAACGTCTCTTCCAGCAGCCCCTTACGGAACGGCGGATCGACAAACACCACCTGATGCGGCGTGCCTCTCTGCACGAGGAAGCTCAGGGTATTGGTGTTTACGACTTTGGCGTTACTCGCTTTGAGCGTCGCCAGATTTTGCTGCAGCGTCTGTGCCACGCCGCGCTCCATCTCCAGCAGCGTGGCGCTGGCGGCGTAGCGCGACAACGCTTCGAGCCCTAATGCACCGCTGCCGGCGAAGCAGTCCAGGCAGTGGGCATCTACCATTGACGGGGCGAGCCAGTTAAACAGCGTCTCGCGAACGCGGTCGGTTGTCGGGCGTAAACCGGGGCTGTCCGGCACCGGTAATTTCCGGCCTCGCCACTGACCGCCGATAATTCGAATTTGACCGGCCGGGGCGCGGGTGGGTTTCTTCATCTCTGGAAAGCTCTGTTAACCATTGCCCTGCGATTGCGGGCGGTGATGTCAATTAAGTAAAGTGTTAGACTATTTCATCATTTTTTTAGCTTCCCTGTATATAGCGCCGCGAGGAGTGTAGTCGCAGATGGCAAAACAAAAAAAACGTGGCTTCTTTTCCTGGTTGGGTTTCGGTGAAAAAGAGCAAGAAGCAGAACAGAAAACCGAAGAACAACAGGTTGTAGAAGAGCAGTCACAGCCTGAAACGCCTGTAGAAACCGCTGCGGTTATCGAAGCGGAAGAACCTGTCCACAGCAAAGAAGAGATTGAATCGTTTGCTGAAGAGGTGGTTGAAGTCACTGAACAGGTTCAGGAGAGCGAGAAGCCAGAACCGGTTGTGCCCGAAGCCGTTACCGACGCACCGCAGGCCGTTATCGAACATGAAGAGCTGCCGCTGCCGGAAGAGGTTAAAGCCGAAGAGGTATCTGCAGAAGAGTGGCAGGCCGAAGCGGAAACCGTTGAAATTGTTGAGGCGGTGGAAGAAGAGGCGGCGCTTGAGCCAGAGCTGACCGACGACGAGCTGGAAGCCCAGGCGCTGGCGGCAGAAGCGGCTGAAGACGCGGTTATCGTCGTGCCGGTGGAAGAGCAGGAGCAGGCTGAAGAAGAGATCGTTCAGGAGCAGGAAAAACCGACCAAAGAAGGTTTCTTTGCCCGTCTGAAGCGCAGCCTGTTAAAAACCAAAGAAAATCTGGGTTCCGGATTTATCAGTCTGTTCCGCGGCAAGAAGATCGACGACGATCTCTTCGAAGAGCTGGAAGAGCAACTGCTGATCGCTGACGTGGGGGTGGAAACCACCCGCAAGATCATCGCCAGCCTGACCGAAGGGGCAAGCCGCAAACAGCTGCGCGATGCCGAGGCACTGTACGGCCTGCTGAAAGACGAGATGGGTGAAATTCTCGCAAAAGTTGATGAACCGCTTAATATTGAAGGCAAAACGCCATTTGTTATTCTGATGGTGGGTGTTAACGGCGTGGGTAAAACCACGACTATCGGCAAGCTGGCGCGTCAGTTCGAGCAGCAGGGCAAATCGGTGATGCTGGCGGCGGGCGATACCTTCCGTGCGGCGGCGGTTGAGCAGCTGCAGGTGTGGGGCCAGCGGAACAACATTCCGGTGATTGCCCAGCATACCGGCGCGGATTCCGCGTCCGTGATTTTTGATGCCATTCAGGCGGCGAAGTCCCGTAACGTGGACGTGCTGATTGCTGACACCGCAGGGCGTTTGCAGAACAAATCGCACCTGATGGAAGAGTTGAAGAAAATCGTCCGCGTCATGAAGAAGCTGGACGAAGATGCACCGCATGAAATTATGCTGACTATCGACGCCAGCACCGGACAGAACGCCGTTAGCCAGGCGAAGCTGTTCAATGAAGCGGTAGGACTGACCGGGATCGCGCTGACCAAGCTGGACGGCACCGCGAAAGGCGGGGTGATCTTCTCCGTAGCCGACCAGTTCGGCATTCCTATCCGCTACATCGGTGTGGGCGAGCGTATTGAGGATTTGCGTCCGTTTAAAGCGGACGACTTTATTGAGGCACTATTTGCCCGAGAGGACTAACAATGATTCGCTTTGAACACGTCAGCAAGGCCTATCTCGGTGGGAGACAAGCGCTGCAGGGAGTCACATTCCACCTGCAGCCAGGCGAGATGGCATTCCTGACCGGCCATTCCGGCGCGGGGAAAAGTACTCTGCTCAAGCTTATCTGTGGGATCGAACGGCCAAGCGCCGGGAAAATCTGGTTCAGCGGCCATGATATTAGCCGTCTTAAGAACCGTGAAGTGCCGTTCCTGCGTCGTCAGATCGGCATGATTTTCCAGGATCACCATCTGCTGATGGATCGCACCGTTTTCGATAACGTCGCTATCCCGCTGATTATTGCCGGTGCCAGCTATGATGATATCCGTCGTCGCGTCTCTGCGGCGCTGGATAAGGTTGGGCTGCTGGACAAAGCGAAGAACTTCCCGATCCAGCTCTCCGGCGGTGAACAACAGCGTGTGGGCATCGCCCGTGCGGTGGTGAACAAGCCGGCCGTACTGCTGGCGGATGAACCCACAGGTAACCTGGACGATGCGCTCTCCGAAGGGATTTTGCGTCTGTTTGAGGAATTCAACCGCGTTGGGGTCACAGTATTGATGGCGACGCACGATATCGGGCTGATTTCCCGTCGTTCGTACCGCATGCTGACTCTGAGCGATGGACATTTGCACGGAGGCCATGGTGAACAAGCGTGATGCAATGAACCAGATTCGGCAGTTCGGGAACCGGTTTGACCGTTTCCGTAAGCCGCAGGGTGGCGGTGATGGCAATCGTAACGCACCTAAGCGCCAGAAAGCGGCGCCAAAGCCGGCTTCGCGCAAAACCAACGTGTTTAACGAGCAGGTGCGCTACGCTTTCCACGGCGCGTTGCAGGATCTGAAAAGCAAACCGCTGGCAACGTTCCTGACGGTGATGGTCATCGCCATCTCCCTGACGCTGCCAAGCGTCTGCTACATGGTTTATAAGAACGTGAACCAGGCGGCGTCCCAGTATTATCCGTCGCCGCAGATCACCGTTTATCTGGATAAAGCGCTCGACGATAACGCGGCGGCGCAGGTGGTCGGGCAAATCCAGGCCGAGCAGGGCGTGGAGAAGGTCAACTATCTTTCCCGTGAAGAAGCGCTGGGCGAGTTTCGCAACTGGTCCGGTTTTGGCGGCGCGCTGGATATGCTCGAAGAGAACCCGTTACCTGCGGTTGCGGTGGTGATCCCGAAGCTCGATTTCCAGGGGACCGATTCGCTAAATACGTTACGCGATCGCATCGCCCGGATTAACGGAATTGATGAAGTGCGCATGGACGACAGCTGGTTTGCCCGTCTTGCCGCGCTGACCGGGCTGGTGGGACGTGTGTCGGCGATGATCGGCGTACTGATGGTGGCCGCGGTGTTCCTCGTCATTGGTAACAGCGTGCGCCTGAGCATTTTTGCTCGCCGCGATACCATTAACGTGCAGAAACTGATTGGCGCGACGGATGGCTTCATCCTTCGTCCGTTCCTCTATGGCGGCGCATTGCTCGGTTTTTCTGGCGCATTTCTTTCACTGATTTTGTCAGAAATTTTGGTGATGCGTTTGTCATCGGCCGTGACGGAAGTGGCGCAGGTTTTCGGAACTAAGTTTGATATCAGTGGCTTAGGCTTTGACGAGTGCCTGTTATTACTGCTGGTTTGCTCGATGATTGGTTGGGTGGCAGCCTGGCTGGCGACCGTTCAACATTTACGCCACTTTACTCCCGACTAATAAAAGCGTGATATAATCTTTCCCTGCACCGAGATGTTCGCTCTGCAGGGAAAGCGTCCCTGTTGTCTCTTCCCCTGTTATCATCTCCATGTCACATTTTGTGCGTAATTTATTCACTGTTGCACCTGGAACTTGTGGATAAAATCACTGTCTGATAAAAGAGTGAATGCTAATCTCGTTGCTCAAACGCTTTGGCATGGTTGTTGCCTGACGGGGACAACCTGGACCAGAAGAAACATTGAGAGGAATGAATGACCAAAGAAATGCAAACTTTAGCTTTAGCCCCTGTTGGTAACCTGGAATCTTACATCCGGGCTGCGAACACCTGGCCGATGTTAACGGCCGAGGAAGAAAAGGAGCTTGCTGAAAAGCTGCATTACCAGGGCGATCTGGAAGCAGCGAAAAAGCTGATCCTGTCTCACCTGCGCTTTGTTGTTCACATTGCTCGTAATTACGCGGGCTATGGCCTGCCGCAGGCGGACTTGATTCAGGAAGGTAACATCGGTCTGATGAAGGCTGTACGTCGCTTTAACCCGGAAGTGGGTGTGCGACTGGTCTCCTTCGCCGTACACTGGATCAAAGCAGAAATTCATGAATACGTGCTGCGCAACTGGCGTATCGTGAAAGTCGCCACGACAAAAGCGCAACGTAAACTGTTCTTCAACCTGCGTAAAACCAAGCAGCGTCTGGGCTGGTTCAATCAGGATGAAGTGGAAATGGTGGCGCGCGAGCTGGGTGTATCCAGCAAAGATGTGCGTGAGATGGAATCCCGTATGGCCGCGCAGGACATGACGTTTGATATGTCCTCCGACGACGACGGCTCTGACAGCCAGCCAATGGCCCCGGTTCTGTATCTGCAGGATAAAACCTCCAACTTTGCTGACGGCATTGAAGAGGATAACTGGGAAGATCAGGCCGCGAATAAGCTCACCCATGCGATGGAAGGCCTCGACGAACGTAGTCAGGATATTATCCGTGCCCGCTGGCTGGACGAAGACAACAAGTCCACGCTGCAGGAACTGGCCGACCGCTACGGCGTCTCCGCTGAACGTGTGCGTCAGCTTGAAAAGAACGCCATGAAAAAACTTCGCGCCGCTATCGAAGCGTAATTTCTGCGAAGTACACTGAGAACCCCTGGATGAGAGTCCGGGGGTTTTGTTTTTTTAGCGCCCGCTCTGGCGAATTCCTCCCCCCTGGCAAACACTTACTGATGCGCTAAGCAGGCGATTTTCTCAGGGGGACAGGGTGAAAAATAACGAACTGAACGACCGGCGTTTGCAGGCGACGCCGCGCGGTATCGGCGTCATGTGTAATTTCTATGCCGATAAAGCCGAAAATGCCACGGTGTGGGACGTAGAAGGCAACGAGTATATCGACTTCGCCGCCGGCATTGCGGTGCTGAATACCGGCCATCGCCATCCCAAAGTCATTTCCGCTATTGAAAAACAACTCCACGCCTTTACCCATACGGCGTACCAGATTGTGCCGTATGAAGGCTATGTGGCGCTGGCCGAGCGTATCAACCAGCGCGTGCCCATTGATGGCCCGGCCAAAACGGCCTTTTTCTCGACGGGCGCAGAAGCGGTTGAAAACGCGGTTAAAATAGCCCGCGCCTATACCCGACGTCCTGGCCTCATCACTTTCGGCGGCGCGTTCCACGGCCGTACTTTTATGACCATGGCGCTGACTGGCAAAGTTGCGCCGTACAAACTGGGCTTTGGTCCGTTCCCTGGCTCGGTGTATCACGCGCAGTATCCGAACGATCTGCACGGCGTTAGCACGAATGAGGCGTTAAAAAGCCTGGAGCGCATCTTTAAAGCGGATATCGCACCGGATCAGGTCGCGGCAATTATTCTCGAACCGGTTCAGGGGGAAGGCGGTTTCAATATTGCACCTGCCGATTTTATGCAGGCGCTGCGTGCCCTCTGTGATACCCACGGTATTTTGCTGATTGCCGACGAGGTACAAAGTGGTTTCGCCCGTACAGGCAAACTGTTCTCGATGGAACACCACTGCGTGAAGCCCGATTTGATCACCATGGCGAAAAGCCTCGCGGGTGGGATGCCGCTCTCTGCGGTATCGGGCCGTGCCGACGTGATGGACGCACCTGCGCCGGGCGGGCTGGGCGGTACTTACGCGGGGAACCCGCTGGCGATTGCCGCTGCGCATGCGGTGCTGGACGTGATTGATGAAGAGGATCTCTGTATACGTTCTGCGTATCTTGGTCATCACCTGGTAGAGGTGCTGAACAAAGCGAAGGAAGACTGTCCGTATATCGCCGACATTCGCGCGCAAGGATCGATGGTGGCGGTAGAGTTTAATGACCCGCAAACGGGCCAGCCTTCGCCGGAATTCACCCGCCAGGTACAGGAACGCGCGCTGCAGGAAGGTCTGCTTCTGCTGAGCTGCGGCGTTTACGGCAACGTTATTCGTTTCCTTTATCCGCTGACAATCCCCGAAGTGCAGTTCCGTCAAGCGCTGGACATTATCTCCGCCTCGCTGACACGTTAAAGCCGCGCGCCCGGTGAAATCTTTGCCGGGCTTATCATATATTCATTTCAAATTAGCTATTCCAAAATCATAAAAATGGGGTATGTTTTAGCAGAGTATGCTGAAAAAGCGCGAACAGCACACCAATAACTGAAATAAAGCGCTGCACAACAACATCACAACAATCGTAATAACCATAATAATGGGGAATCTCAGGATGAACATGAAGGGTAAAGCGTTACTGGCAGGATGTATTGCGTTGGCATTCAGCACCATGGCACAGGCAGACATTAAGGTGGCTGTGGTTGGCGCAATGTCCGGTCCGGTAGCACAGTACGGCGACCAGGAATTTACGGGCGCTGAACAGGCGGTTGCAGACATTAATGCTAAGGGCGGTATTAAAGGCGAAAAACTGCAGATCGTAAAATATGATGATGCCTGTGACCCGAAACAAGCGGTAGCGGTTGCGAACAAAGTGGTGAACGACGGGATCAAATACGTTATCGGTCACCTGTGCTCTTCCTCAACTCAGCCTGCGTCTGACATCTACGAAGACGAAGGGATTCTGATGATCACCCCGGCGGCGACCGCACCGGAGCTGACCGCGCGCGGCTACAAACTGACCCTGCGCACCACGGGCCTGGACTCTGACCAGGGTCCAACGGCGGCGAAATACATTCTGGATAAAGTGAAGCCGAAGCGTATCGCGATTGTTCATGACAAACAGCAGTACGGTGAAGGTCTGGCGCGTGCGGTGCAGGATGGTCTGAAGAAAGGCAACGCCAATGTGGTCTTCTTCGATGGGATCACTGCCGGTGAGAAAGACTTCTCCACGCTGGTGGCGCGCCTGAAAAAAGAGAATATCGATTTCGTTTACTACGGCGGTTACCACCCGGAGATGGGCCAGATCCTGCGCCAGGCGCGTGCAGCCGGTCTGAAAACCCAGTTTATGGGACCTGAAGGCGTAGCGAACGTTTCCCTGTCTAACATCGCGGGTGAATCTGCGGAAGGCCTGCTGGTGACCAAGCCGAAGAACTACGACCAGGTCCCTGCGAACAAACCTATCGTAGATGCCATCAAGGCGAAGAAACAGGATCCAAGCGGCGCGTTCGTCTGGACCACCTACGCGGCGCTTCAGTCTCTGCAGGCGGGTCTGAACCAGTCAGCCGATCCGGCTGAGATTGCGACCTGGCTGAAAGCGAACACCGTCGAAACCGTGATGGGACCGCTGTCCTGGGATGAGAAGGGTGACCTGAAAGGCTTTGAGTTCGGCGTGTTTGACTGGCATGCCAACGGTACGGCGACAGACGCCAAATAATTTTCCCGTCGCCTTTCGCGCCGCAGGTGCGTTGGCTGCGTTATTCAACCCCGGTCACTTACTTATGTAAGCTTCCGGGGATTTCATAACTTGCCGCCTTCCTGCAACACGAAATGCTTGGGAAAATACGGTGGAGAATGTAGGCCGGGTAAGGCGCAGCCGCCACCCGGCTTTCTTTTAGCGCTTCTCCCACCCACTCTCCTGCGCCGTAAACCCTAACGCCTGCATAAACGCCGCCATCACGCCGCGGTCTTCTACGCCTACGTCAGCCATCCACCATGAGGTCACGTTCGGGTTTTCGCGGATCACTTCTTCAATTAAATACTGCCCCACGCCGCGACGACGGGTGACGTCACGTACACGCAGTGAGTCCAGCGCCCCTTCTGTACCGCTCAGGGTCACGCGAACCGCAGCCAGCAGGCGTTCGTTGAAACGCGCGGCATAAATGCGGTGAGTCTCGTCGACGCGTAGCGACGAAGGGGAATATTCCGGCCAGATCTTGCCCAGGTCGATATGATCCTGGTCGCTAAAGGTCACCAGACGCACGATAGTCAGTTTCATTAGCTACATGTCCAAATCAAATTGAGTAGGGGCAGTGTACTCAATTTATTCACTCAGCGGCTTCCTCTTTTTATTCTCATTAACCAGGTGATTAGTTTTTTGGTAACGTGCTGGGCAGTTTGAAAACACATGGATCGAAAAATAAGCAGAATTTTAACCTGAATGGTAGTGATTTATTCGGCGCTTTGTACCGTTATTTTATGCTGCAAACTGCACTTTTATTTGTTTATCTCTGCATGATTTCAGAATATTATCTTTGCTTAATCGCCTGAAAAATAGAGATTTTAGTCTGGTTTTTGGCAAAAAACTGCGCTAAACCATTAAAGGCACTGGTAAAAATAGCGTTGTGCATTAAAAGTACAGAATGCTTTTTAACCATAATAAAACAAAATATAAACACGACATCACGAATGGGGATTCTGAGATGAAAAGGAACGCGAAAACATTTATCGCGGGAATGGTTGCACTGGCGATCTCGCATGCAGCCATGGCGGAAGAGATCAAAGTTGCGGTCGTGGGCGCAATGTCCGGCCCTGTTGCCCAGTGGGGTGATATGGAGTTCAACGGCGCGCGCCAGGCCATCAAAGACATCAACGCCAAAGGCGGCATCAAAGGCGACAAGCTGGTGGGCGTGGAATATGACGACGCCTGCGATCCGAAACAGGCCGTCGCGGTCGCCAACAAAATCGTCAACGATGGCATCCAGTATGTGATTGGCCACCTGTGCTCATCGTCCACCCAGCCTGCGTCTGATATCTACGAAGACGAAGGAATTCTGATGATCACCCCCGGCGCCACTAACCCAGAACTGACCCAGCGCGGCTATCAGCACATTATGCGTACCGCCGGTCTCGATTCTTCCCAGGGGCCCACCGCCGCCAAATTTATCCTCGAAACCGTAAAGCCAAAGCGCATTGCCATCATTCATGACAAGCAGCAGTACGGCGAAGGCCTGGCGCGTTCCGTTCAGGACGGCCTGAAAAAAGGTGGCGCGAACATCGTCTTCTTCGACGGCATCACTGCCGGTGAGAAAGACTTCTCCGCGCTGATTGCTCGTCTGCAAAAAGAGAACATCGACTTCGTTTACTACGGCGGCTACTACCCTGAAATGGGGCAGATGCTGCGTCAGGCACGCGCCACCGGTCTGAAAACCCAGTTTATGGGACCAGAGGGCGTGGGTAATGCCTCCCTGTCGAACATCGCGGGCGATTCTGCCGAAGGCATGCTGGTTACGATGCCAAAACGATATGACCAGGATCCTGCGAACAAGGCTATCGTTGATGCGCTTAAGGCGCAGAAAAAGGACCCGAGTGGTCCGTATGTCTGGATCACCTACGCGGCCGTACAGTCTCTGGCGACGGCTCTGGAGCGTACCGGCAGCAAAGAGCCGTTGGATCTGGTGAAAGATTTAAAAGCACACGGGGCGAACACCGTGATTGGGCCGCTGAACTGGGATGAGAAAGGCGATCTGAAGGGATTTGAGTTTGGTGTCTTTAAGTGGCACGCCGACGGGTCTTCCTCGGCCGCCAAATAATTATCCCGCCGCCCGGACCGCCGGGCGGGAATAAAAAGGTTTGCATATGTCCGAGCAGTTTCTCTATTTCCTGCAGCAGATGTTTAACGGCGTCACGCTGGGAAGCACCTACGCGCTGATTGCCATCGGCTATACGATGGTTTACGGCATTATCGGCATGATCAACTTCGCCCACGGCGAGGTGTACATGATCGGTAGCTACATCTCCTTTATGATCATCGCCGCCCTGATGATGATGGGCATCGACAGCAGCTGGCTGCTGGTTGCCGCCGGGTTTGTCGGCGCCATTGTGATCGCCAGCGCCTATGGCTGGAGCATCGAGCGCGTGGCCTATCGGCCGGTGCGCAGTTCCAAGCGTCTGATTGCGCTCATCTCCGCCATCGGTATGTCGATCTTCCTGCAAAACTACGTCAGCCTGACCGAAGGGTCGCGCGACGTGGCGCTGCCAAGCCTGTTTAACGGCCAGTGGATCGTGGGGGCCAGCGAAAACTTCTCTGCCTCTATCACCACCATGCAGCTCGTCATCTGGGTCGTGACCTTTATTGCAATGCTCGCCCTGACGCTGTTCATCCGTTATTCCCGCATGGGGCGCGCCTGCCGTGCCTGCGCGGAAGACCTGAAGATGGCGAGCCTGCTTGGCATCAATACTGACCGCGTGATTGCCCTGACCTTCGTGATCGGTGCCGCGATGGCGGCAGTGGCGGGCGTGCTGCTCGGCCAGTTCTACGGCGTGATCAACCCGTACATCGGCTTTATGGCCGGAATGAAAGCCTTCACCGCGGCAGTACTTGGCGGTATCGGCAGTATTCCTGGCGCGATGATCGGCGGCCTGATCCTGGGCGTGGCGGAAGCGCTCTCCTCGGCGTACCTGAGCACCGAATATAAAGACGTGGTGTCGTTTGCCCTGCTGATTCTGGTTCTGCTGGTCATGCCTACCGGTATTCTGGGCCGTCCGGAGGTAGAGAAAGTATGAAACCGATGCATTTTGCAATGGCGCTGCTCTCTGCCGCCATGTTCTTCGTGCTGGCGGGCGTCTTTATGGGCGTCCGGCTGGAGCTGAGCGGCACCAAACTGGTGGTGGATACCGCACCTGACATCCGCTGGCAGTGGGTGTTTATTGGCACGGCGGTGGTGTTCCTGTTCCAGCTGCTGCGTCCGCTGTTCCAGAAAACGCTGAAAGGTGTCTCCGGGCCGAAATTTGTTCTTCCGGCTATCGACGGTTCCACCGTGAAGCAAAAGCTGTTCCTCGTGGCGCTGCTGGTGGCGGCCGTGGCGTGGCCATTCGTGGTCTCGCGCGGCACGGTGGATATCGCTACCCTGACCATGATTTACGTGATTTTGGGTCTCGGTCTGAACGTGGTGGTGGGGCTCTCTGGCCTGCTGGTGCTGGGCTACGGTGGTTTTTACGCCATCGGTGCCTACACCTTCGCGCTGCTGAACCATTATTACGGCCTCGGCTTCTGGACCTGTCTGCCGCTGGCGGGCCTGGTTTCTGCCGCTGCGGGCTTCCTGCTGGGCTTCCCGGTGCTGCGCCTGCGCGGTGACTACCTGGCGATTGTGACCTTAGGCTTTGGCGAAATCGTCCGTATCCTGCTGCTGAATAACACCGAAATCACCGGTGGTCCGAACGGCATCAGCCAGATCCCGAAACCGACCTTCTTCGGGCTGGAGTTCAGCCGTACCGCCCGCGAAGGCGGCTGGGATACCTTCAGCAACTTCTTTGGCGTGAAGTATGACCCGTCCGACCGCGTGATTTGGCTCTACCTGGTTGCGCTGCTGCTGGTGGTGGTGACCCTTTTCGTGATTAACCGTCTGCTGCGCATGCCGCTGGGCCGCGCGTGGGAAGCGCTGCGTGAAGATGAGATCGCCTGCCGCTCCCTGGGCCTGAACCCGACCCGCATCAAGCTGACCGCGTTTACCATCAGCGCCGCGTTTGCCGGTTTCGCCGGGACGCTGTTTGCCGCGCGTCAGGGCTTCGTCAGCCCGGAATCGTTCACGTTTGCCGAATCGGCCTTTGTGCTGGCGATTGTGGTGCTCGGCGGGATGGGCTCGCAGTTTGCCGTCATTCTCGCGGCCATCCTGCTGGTGGTCTCGCGCGAGCTGATGCGTGACTTTAACGAATACAGCATGCTGATGCTGGGTGGTTTGATGGTGCTGATGATGATCTGGCGTCCGCAGGGCCTGCTGCCGATGACCCGTCCACAGCTGAAGCTGAAGAACGGGAAAGCGAAAGGAGAGCAGGCATGAGTCAGCCATTATTATCCGTTAACGGTCTGATGATGCGTTTTGGCGGCCTGCTGGCGGTCAACAACGTGAATCTGGATCTGCATAAGAAAGAGATCGTCTCCCTGATTGGCCCCAACGGCGCGGGAAAAACCACGGTGTTTAACTGTCTGACCGGTTTCTACAAGCCGACGGGCGGCACCATCATGCTGCGCGATAAGCACCTGGAAGGGCTGCCGGGCCAGCAAATTGCCCGCATGGGCGTGGTGCGTACCTTCCAGCACGTGCGCCTGTTCCGCGAGATGACGGTGATTGAGAACCTGCTGGTGGCACAGCATCAGCAGCTCAAAACCGGGCTGTTCTCCGGTCTGCTGAAGACTCCGGCCTTCCGCCGAGCCCAGGAGGAGGCCCTCGACCGCGCCGCCACCTGGCTCGACCGCATCGGCTTGCTGCAGCACGCCAACCGTCAGGCGAGCAACCTGGCCTACGGCGATCAGCGTCGTCTGGAGATTGTGCGCTGCATGGTGACGCAGCCGGAGATCCTGATGCTCGACGAACCGGCGGCGGGCCTCAACCCGAAAGAAACCAAAGAGCTGGACGAGCTGATTGCCGAGCTGCGCGATCACCACGACACCACCATCCTGCTGATTGAGCACGACATGAAGCTGGTGATGGGTATTTCGGACCGTATTTACGTGGTCAACCAGGGCACGCCGCTGGCAAACGGCACGCCGGAAGAGATCCGCAACAATCCGGACGTGATCCGCGCGTACCTTGGTGAGGCATAAGATGGAAAAAGCGATGTTAACGTTCGACAAGGTCAATGCGCACTACGGCAAGATCCAGGCGCTGCACGACGTCAGCCTGCACATCAATCAGGGTGAAATCGTCACCCTGATTGGCGCCAACGGCGCGGGCAAAACCACGCTGCTCGGTACCCTGTGCGGCGACCCGCGGGCTACCAGCGGGCGGATTGTGTTTGATGGCAAAGACATTACCGACTGGCAGACTGCAAAAATCATGCGTGAAGCGGTGGCGATTGTTCCGGAAGGGCGTCGCGTCTTCTCGCGCATGACGGTGGAAGAGAACCTGGCGATGGGCGGCTTCTTCGCTCACCGCGATGAATACCAGACCCGCATCAAGTGGGTATACGAACTCTTCCCGCGCCTGTGGGAGCGCCGTATTCAGCGTGCGGGCACCATGTCCGGCGGTGAGCAGCAGATGCTGGCGATTGGCCGCGCGCTGATGAGCCAGCCACGCCTGCTGCTGCTGGACGAACCGTCGCTCGGTCTGGCGCCGATCATTATCCAGCAGATCTTCGACACCATCGAGCAGCTGCGTAAAGAGGGGATGACCATCTTCCTCGTCGAGCAGAACGCCAACCAGGCGCTGAAGCTCGCCGACCGTGGCTACGTGCTGGAAAACGGCCGCGTGGTGCTTGAAGATACCGGCGATGCGCTGCTGGCGAACGAAGCGGTGCGGAGCGCGTACCTCGGAGGCTAAGCCGTCTGTGTTGCCCGGTGGCGCTTACGCTTACCGGGCCTACATGCCTTTCTCCCTCTCCCTGTGGGAGAGGGCCGGGGTGAGGGCATCAGACCGCACTCAATCACCCAACCCCCCAACACCCTTCACACAACCATCATCCCCCTGACGCTTTGCTGTCATTTATCTGTAAACAAACAGTTATTTTTCTGTCATTCGAGCATGTCATGTTACCTCGCGAGCATAAAACGCGTGATATCGCGCATCCGGCACAATAAGAGAGATGACAATGACATCGTTACGACACACAGCTTTGGGTCTGGCACTGGGTCTGGCTTTTGCGACCAACGCAATGGCTGTCACCACCATTCCATTCTGGCATTCCATGGAAGGGGAGTTGGGTAAAGAAGTTGACTCCCTGGCGCAGCGTTTCAACGACACCCACCCGGATTACAAGATTGTGCCGGTGTACAAAGGCAACTACGAGCAGAGCCTGAGCGCGGGCATCGCCGCCTTCCGTACCGGTAACGCTCCTGCACTGTTACAGGTTTATGAAGTGGGTACCGCGACCATGATGACCTCGAAAGCCATCAAGCCGGTCTATGAAGTCTTCAAAGAGGCGGGCATCAACTTCGACGAGTCGCAGTTCGTGCCAACCGTGGCGGGCTACTACACCGATTCCAAAACCGGTCACCTGCTGTCTCAGCCGTTTAACAGCTCCACGCCGGTCCTGTACTACAACAAAGATGCCTTCAGGAAAGCCGGTTTAGATCCGGAGCAGCCGCCAAAAACCTGGCAGGATCTGGCCGACTATACCGCGAAGCTGAAAGCTGCAGGGATGAAGTGCGGCTACGCCAGCGGCTGGCAGGGCTGGATCCAGATTGAAAACTTCAGCGCCTGGCACGGCCTGCCTGTTGCCACCAAAAACAACGGCTTCGACGGCACCGACGCGGTACTGGAGTTCAACAAGCCGGAGCAGGTGAAGCACATTGCGCTGCTGGAAGCGCTCAACAAAAAGGGCGATTTCAGCTACTTCGGCCGTAAAGACGAATCCACTGAAAAGTTCTACAACGGTGACTGCGCTATTACCACCGCGTCTTCCGGTTCGCTGGCAGATATCCGTCACTACGCCAAATTCAACTACGGCGTGGGCATGATGCCGTACGACGCTGACGTGAAGGGCGCGCCGCAGAACGCCATCATCGGCGGGGCCAGCCTGTGGGTGATGCAGGGCAAAGACAAGGGCACCTACAAAGGCGTGGCCGAGTTCCTCGACTTCCTGGCGAAGCCAGAGATTGCCGCTGAGTGGCACCAGAAAACCGGCTACCTGCCGATCACCAAAGCCGCCTATGACCTGACCCGCGAGCAAGGCTTCTACAGCAAAAACCCGGGCGCGGATATCGCGACGCGACAGATGCTGAACAAGCCGCCGTTGCCGTTCACCAAAGGTCTGCGTCTGGGCAACATGCCGCAGATCCGCACCATCGTGGATGAAGAGCTGGAAAGCGTGTGGACCGGGAAGAAAACGCCTCAACAGGCGCTGGATTCAGCGGTAGAACGCGGGAATCAGCTGCTGCGCCGTTTTGAGCAGTCGACCAAATCGTAATTAAAACCTGCCTCTCACCCTAACCCTCTCCCCATAGGGGAGAGGGGACTGCACGGAGCCGTCTTTTCTCCCTCGCCCCTTTGGGGAGAGGGTCGGGGTGAGGGGTGAATACCTACAGAGCTAACCTATGTCATCATCCCGTCCGGTGTTCCGTTCCCGCTGGCTGCCCTATCTTCTGGTCGCGCCGCAGCTGGTCATCACCGTTATCTTCTTTATCTGGCCTGCGGGCGAAGCGCTGTGGTACTCGGTACAAAGCGTCGACCCGTTCGGGCTGTCCAGCCAGTTTGTTGGCCTGGACAACTTCACCGCGCTGTTCCACGACAGCTACTATCTGGACTCCTTCTGGACGACGATGAAATTCAGCGCGCTGGTCACCGTCAGCGGTCTGGTCGCTTCGCTGTTCTTTGCCGCGCTGGTGGATTACGTGGTGCGCGGCAGCCGCCTGTATCAGACCCTGATGCTGCTGCCTTACGCCGTCGCGCCCGCCGTTGCGGCCGTGCTGTGGATCTTCCTGTTTAACCCGGGGCGCGGGCTGATTACCCATTTCCTGGCCGAATTGGGTTACGACTGGAACCACGCCCAGAACAGCGGTCAGGCGATGTTCCTGGTGGTGTTCGCCTCGGTGTGGAAGCAGATCAGCTATAACTTCCTGTTCTTCTTTGCCGCACTGCAGTCCATCCCGCGTTCGCTGGTGGAAGCCGCGGCGATTGACGGCGCAGGGCCGGTTCGCCGCTTCTTCAGATTATCGCTGCCGCTGATCGCCCCGGTGAGCTTCTTCCTGCTGGTGGTTAACCTTGTGTACGCCTTCTTCGACACTTTCCCGGTGATCGACGCGGCGACCGCGGGTGGCCCGGTGCAGGCGACCACGACGCTTATCTATAAGATCTACCGCGAAGGCTTTGCGGGGCTTGATCTCTCGGCCTCCGCCGCGCAGTCGGTGGTGCTGATGTTCCTCGTCATCATCCTCACGGTGGTGCAGTTCCGCTATGTTGAAAGTAAGGTGCGCTACCAATGATTGAGAACCGTCGCGGGCTGACGATTTTCAGCCATACCATGCTGATTTTAGGGATCATCGTCATCCTGTTTCCGCTGTACGTGGCGTTTGTCGCCGCCACGCTGGACACCAAAGCGGTGTTCGACACGCCGATGACGCTGATCCCAGGTTCGCATTTGTTTGAGAACATGAAGACCATCTGGACCCAGGGCGTGGGCGCGAACAGCGCGCCGTTCTGGCTGATGATGCTCAACAGCTTCATCATGGCGTTCGGCATCACCGTCGGCAAAATCACGGTGTCGATGCTCTCCGCCTTCGCCATCGTCTGGTTCCGTTTTCCGCTGCGCAACCTCTTCTTCTGGATGATCTTTATCACCCTGATGCTGCCGGTGGAAGTGCGTATCTTCCCGACGGTGGAAGTGATCGCCAACCTGAAGATGCTCGACAGCTATGCGGGCTTAACCCTGCCGCTGATGGCCTCGGCGACCGCCACCTTCCTGTTCCGCCAGTTCTTTATGACCCTGCCGGACGAGCTGATTGAAGCCGCGCGTATCGACGGCGCGTCACCTATGCGCTTCTTCCGCGATATCGTGCTGCCGCTGTCGAAAACCAACCTTGCGGCGCTGTTTGTGATCACCTTTATCTACGGCTGGAACCAGTACCTGTGGCCGCTGCTGATTATCCAGGACGTCAGCCTCGGCACCGCCGTCGCGGGCATCAAAGGCATGATTGCCACCGGCGAAGGCACCACCCTCTGGAACCAGGTGATGGCGGCGATGCTGCTCACCCTTATCCCACCCGTAGTCATTGTTTTAGCCATGCAGCGCGCGTTTGTCCGCGGCCTGGTCGATAGCGAGAAATAAGATGGCAGGTTTAAAACTTCAGGCAGTAACCAAAAGCTGGGACGGCAAAACCCAGGTCATTCAGCCGCTGACGCTCGACGTAGCGGACGGGGAATTTATCGTGATGGTTGGCCCGTCCGGCTGCGGCAAATCCACCCTGCTGCGCATGGTGGCGGGGCTGGAGCGCGTGACCTCGGGCGATATCTGGATTGACCGCCAGCGCGTCACCGAGATGGAACCGAAGGATCGCGGTATTGCGATGGTGTTTCAGAACTACGCCCTCTATCCGCACATGAGCGTGGAAGAGAACATGGCGTGGGGGCTGAAAATCCGCGGCATGGGCAAAGGCCATATCGACGAGCGCGTCAAAGAAGCGGCACGCATTCTGGAACTGGACGGCCTGCTCAAGCGCCGCCCGCGCGAGCTCTCCGGTGGTCAGCGCCAGCGCGTGGCGATGGGGCGCGCCATCGTGCGCGACCCGGCGGTATTCCTGTTCGATGAACCGCTCTCCAACCTGGATGCCAAGCTGCGCGTGCAGATGCGTCTTGAGCTGCAGCAGCTCCATCGCCGTCTGAAAACCACCTCCCTGTACGTGACCCACGATCAGGTCGAAGCTATGACCCTTGCCCAGCGCGTGATGGTGATGAACAAAGGCATCGCCGAGCAGATTGGTACGCCGGTGGAAGTTTACGAGAAACCGGCCACCCGCTTTGTGGCGAGCTTTATCGGCAGCCCGGCAATGAATTTGCTGGAAGGGCGTATCAGCAATGCAGGCACGCACTTTGAGCTGGAAAGCGGGATGGCATTACCGATCAACTGGTACTATCGTGGCTACGCCGGGCGTAAGATGACGCTCGGGATCCGCCCCGAGCATATCGGTTTAACCTCTCAGGCGGACGGCGGCGTGCCGCTGGTGATGGACACGCTGGAGATGTTGGGGGCAGATAACCTGGCGCACGGGCGCTGGGGCGAGCAAAAAATGGTGGTGCGTCTGGCACATCAGGAGCGCCCGAAAGCAGGCAGCACGCTGTGGCTGCACCTGCCGGAAAATCATCTGCACCTCTTTGATGGTGAAACAGGACAACGAGTATGAGCAACTGGCCTTATCCCCACATCGTCGCCCACCGTGGCGGCGGTAAACTGGCGCCGGAAAATACCCTGGCGGCGATTGATGTTGGCGCGCGCTACGGTCACACGATGATCGAGTTTGACGCCAAGCTGTCGAAGGACGGCGAGATTTTCCTGCTGCATGACGACAACCTCGAACGCACCAGCAACGGCTGGGGCGTGGCGGGTGAACTGCCGTGGCGCGATCTGCTGAAAGTGGATGCCGGAAGCTGGTACAGCGGTGAATTCAAAGGCGAACCGCTTCCGCTGCTGGCGGAGGTGGCGGACCGCTGTCGTCAGCACGGCATGATGGCCAATATTGAAATCAAACCGACCACCGGCACCGGGACGCTGACGGGTAAAGTCATTGCGCTGGCCGCGCGTGAGCTATGGGAAGGGATGACGGCGCCGCTGCTCTCCTCGTTTGAAATTGACGCCCTGGAAGCGGCCCAGGCTGCCGTGCCTGAACTCCCGCGTGGGCTGCTGCTGGACGAGTGGCGTGAGGACTGGCGCGAGCTGACGACCCGCTTAGGCTGCGTCTCTATCCATCTCAATCACAGGCTGCTGGACGAGGCGCGGGTGAAGATGCTCAAAGACGCGGGTCTGCATATTCTGGTTTATACCGTGAATAAACCCCAGCGTGCAGCCGAACTGCTGCGCTGGGGTGTGGACAGCATCTGTACCGATGCCATAGACCTGATCGGGCCGAAATTTATTTATTAAGCATGCTGCCATTCTGCTGGGTCGGCAGCATATGCTGCTGACCGCTGCTTTGCGACATCCCGCCGCCTAACATTCCGCCGTTTGCGTTTGGCAGCGGCTGCTCACGCACCTGTCCCTGCTGTACGCGCTGGGTGTTGGCGTTCATCTGATTTTGCAGGCTCTGCTGCTGCATCTGGGTCTGTGTTTTCAACTGCTGGTTCAGCATCCCTTTTTGCTGTTGCTGCTGGCTCATCATCTCCGTCTGCATACGCTGCTGGCTCGGGATGACATAACCCTGCTGGTTCGGGTTGTTCATGGTGTTAAGTGGCTGTGCGAGCGCGGCAAACGGGATCAGCGCCGCAAGAATCAGTAAGCGTTTCATTGCCATTTCCTCCTGTTGAGGTCTCTCTTAAGTTTACCCTGATTTCACCATGACGATGATTTTTTAGGAGTTGTGAACCAGGCTTAAGCGGGGAATATGGATCCCTTCACCTGGAGAACAATAATGATGAAACCAACGTTTTTGCGCTGGGTCGCCATCGCCGCGCTGATGGCAGGCGGGACATTTAGCGTGGCGGCCAACCCGCCAGCGGCTCCGCCAGTATCGTATGGCGTGGAGGAAGATGTTTTTCATCCCGTGCGGGCAACCCACGGTATGGTGGCGTCCGTGGATGCGCTGGCAACCCATGTGGGCGTCGACATTCTCAAACAGGGCGGTAACGCGGTAGATGCGGCGGTCGCGGTGGGATATGCACTGGCGGTAACGCACCCGCAGGCGGGGAATCTGGGTGGCGGCGGCTTTATGATGCTGCGCACCAAAGACGGCAAAACGACCGCCATCGACTTCCGCGAAATGGCGCCTGCTCAGGCGTCCCGCGATATGTTCCTCGACGACCAGGGGAACCCGGACAGTAAAAAATCCCTGACTTCCCATCTCGCAAGCGGCACGCCGGGCACCGTGGCGGGCTTCTCGCTGGCGCTGGAGAAATACGGCACCATGCCGCTGAACAAAGTGGTGCAGCCAGCCATTAAACTGGCCCGGGACGGCTTTGTGGTGAATGACGCTCTGGCGGACGATCTCAAAACCTACGGCAGTGAAGTGATTCCCAATCACGAAAATAGTAAAGCCATCTTCTGGAAAGACGGCGAGCCGTTGAAGAAGGGCGATAAGCTGGTGCAGAAGAACCTCGCCAAAAGCCTTGAGCTGATAGCTGAAAACGGTCCGGACGCGTTCTACAAAGGGGCGATTGCTGACCAGATTGCTGAAGAGATGAAGAAAAACGGTGGGCTCATCACCAAAGCGGACCTGGCCGAGTATAAGGCGGTAGAGCGTGAGCCGATTAGCGGAACCTATCGCGGCTACGAAGTCTTCTCGATGCCACCGCCGTCCTCCGGCGGGATCCACATCGTGCAGATCCTCAATATTCTTGAAAACTTCGATATGCATAAGTTCGGCTTCGGCAGCGCGGATGCGATGCAGGTAATGGCGGAGGCCGAAAAACGCGCCTACGCCGACCGCTCGGAATACCTCGGTGACCCGGACTTCGTGAAGGTGCCGTGGCAGGCGTTGACCAACAAGGCATATGCCAAATCCATTGCTGATGAGATCGACATCAACAAGGCTAAACCGTCCAGCGAGATCCGCCCCGGCAAGCTGGCACCGTATGAAAGCAACCAGACCACCCACTTCTCGGTGGTGGATAAAGACGGTAACGCGGTGGCGGTGACCTATACGCTCAACACCACCTTTGGTACCGGGATTGTGGCGGGCAACAGCGGCATTCTGCTTAACAACGAGATGGATGATTTCTCTGCCAAGCCGGGCGTGCCGAACGTCTACGGTCTGGTCGGCGGCGATGCGAATGCGGTTGGGCCGAAGAAGCGACCGCTGTCATCCATGTCACCCACTATCGTGGTGAAAGACGGTAAAACCTGGCTGGTCACCGGCAGTCCTGGCGGAAGCCGGATTATCACTACGGTGTTGCAGATGGTGGTCAACAGTATCGATTTTGGGATGAACGTCGCCGAAGCGACCAACGCGCCGCGTTTTCATCACCAGTGGCTGCCGGATGAACTGCGCGTTGAGAAGGGCTTTAGCCCGGACACCATCAAACTGCTGGAGCAACGTGGACAGAAGGTGGCGGTAAAAGAGGCGATGGGCAGCACCCAGAGCATTATGGTCGGGCCGGACGGCGCGCTGTTTGGGGCATCGGACCCGCGTTCGGTAGATGATTTGACGGCGGGGTACTGATTTTGTTGCCCGGTGGCGCTGCGCTTACCGGGCCTACAACGGCACGAATGTAGGCCGGGTAAGGCGAAGCCGCCACCCGGCAACAAATTACTTCATTCTCGCCATATAATACGCATCCACATACTCACCGTTGCGCAGGGCGTAGCGCTTGCCAGTACCTTCAATCTCGAATCCGTGTTTTTTGTACACGGCTATTGCCGGCTCGTTATCCACAAACACCGTTAATTCGATGCGGTCGACGCGCAGCCAGTTGTCGCACATGTCGATCATGGTGCGGATCAGCGCGCTGGCGACGCCGCGGTTGTGCCACTGTGCGCCTACGCAGATACCAAAATCGGCCACGTGGCTGCGGCGCGGGCGCTGGGCAACATCAATGGTGAGGTGCCCAACCACGATATCGTCAATACAGGCAACCAGTTGCTTAATACCGGGCTGGTCGCCTAGCCGCATCTGCCACATTTCCAGCGAAGGGTGAGGAACCTGTAGCGTGTTGTGGTACACCTCCGGCTGGGCGTGGATCTGACGAATGGCGTCATAATCTTTCGGTTCCGCGTGGCGTATCACAATCTCACTCATCCCTTGTTCCTCAGTCAGTTAAATGTCCCTCTCAACATCAATGACTTTAAAATTTGAGTCAACCGCTATTTTTTGCAAAAAGTATTGGACAAGTGCGAATGAGAATGATTATTATTGCTCTGCATTCAGGAAGACCCCTACGGGAACCTGAAAGCACGACATTGCTCACATTGCTTCCAGTATTACTTTAGCCAGCTTTTAGCTGGCTTTTTTTTTGTTATGGTTAGACTCAATAACCTTCCAAAAGGACTGAGCCATGACACTACATTGCGCATTTATTGGATTTGGTAAAAGTACGACCCGCTATCACCTGCCGTATGTCCTCAACCGTAAAGACAGCTGGCACGTCGCGCACATCTTCCGCCGCCGCGCGAAGCCGGAAGAGCAACTCCCGCAGTACTCCCATATTCATTTCACCAGCGATCTCGATGAGGTGCTTAACGACCCGCAGGTTAAGCTGGTGGTTGTCTGCACCCACGCCGACAGCCATTTTGACTATGCGAAACGCGCGCTGGAAGCGGGCAAAAACGTGCTGGTGGAAAAACCGTTCACCCCAACCCTTGCCGAAGCGAAAGTGCTGTTCGCGCTGGCAAAAAGCAAAGGGCTAACCGTGACGCCGTACCAGAATCGTCGCTTTGACAGCTGTTTCCTGACGGCGAAAAAAGCGATTGAAAGCGGTAAGCTCGGTGACATTGTGGAAATCGAAAGTCACTTTGATTACTACCGTCCGGTAGCGGAAACCCAACCCGGGCTGCCTCAGGATGGCTCTTTCTACGGACTTGGCGTGCACACCATGGACCAGGTCATCTCCCTGTTTGGCCGGCCGGACCACGCTGCGTATGACATTCGCAGTCTGCGCAATAAAGCCAACCCGGACGATACCTTTGAAGCGCAGCTGTTCTACGGTGACCTGAAAGCCATCGTCAAAACCAGCCATTTGGTGAAAATCGACTATCCGAAATTTATCGTTCACGGCACCCGTGGCTCGTTCATCAAGTACGGTATCGACCAGCAGGAGACGAGTCTGAAGGCCAACATTATGCCGGGTGAACCGGGCTTTGCGGCGGATGATTCCGTGGGCGTACTGAAATATGTCAACGACGAAGGCGTAACGGTCAAAGAAGCGCTGAAGCCGGAAACCGGCGACTATGGTCGCGTCTACGATGCGCTGTTTGAAACGCTGACCCGCGGGGCACCCAATTACGTCAAGGAATCTGACGTTCTTACCAACCTCGAACTGCTCGAGCGGGCGTTCGAACAGGCTTCTCCTGCCACGATCACCCTCGCGAAATACGCAAAAACGGCTCCTCTGCGCTTGTTCACAATTTTTGAACAGAGGAGTCAATTTTCACCCTCTATGATCCCAGGCTGTTTGCGTCCACACTTACTCCATCGAAACGAACTGAGGGTGAAAACAATGATCTATTTACGCAAAGCAAACGAACGTGGTCACGCGAATCATGGCTGGCTGGACTCATGGCATTCATTCTCGTTTGCCGACTACTACGACCCGAACTTCATGGGCTTCTCTGCACTGCGCGTCATTAACGACGACGTGATTGATGCAGGTCAGGGCTTCGGTACCCACCCGCACAAAGACATGGAAATCCTGACCTATGTGCTGGAAGGGGCGGTTGAGCACCAGGACAGCATGGGCAACAAAGAGCAGGTTCCGGCGGGCGAGTTCCAGATCATGAGCGCGGGTACCGGGGTGCGTCATTCCGAGTACAACCCGAGTAAAACGGAAAAACTGCACCTGTATCAAATCTGGATCATTCCAGAAGAGACCGGCATCACGCCGCGCTATGAGCAGCGCCGCTTCGACGCCAAACAGGGCAAACAGCTGGTGCTGTCCCCGGATGCGCGTGAAGGTTCCCTGAAAGTGCATCAGGACATGGAGCTGTACCGCTGGGCGCTGGCGAAAGATGAACAGTCTGTGCATCAGATTGCCGCTAACCGCCGCGTCTGGATCCAGGTAGTGAAAGGTGAGGTGTCCATCAACGGCACCAAAGCCACCACTGCCGATGGTCTGGCGATCTGGGATGAACAGGCACTCTCCGTGCATGCCGACAGCGAAAGTGAAATCCTGCTGTTTGACCTGCCGCCGGTCTAAATAATTTCTCAACCTTCCCTTTAAACGGGGAAGGTTGAGCTTTGTCCGTGATAAACTGAGCAAATCTCTCACTTCAAGATTTCTCAGGACGATGAAAAAGAAACGCCCCGTACTTCAGGATGTCGCCGATCGCGTCGGTGTGACCAAAATGACGGTCAGCCGCTTTTTACGTAACCCGGAACAGGTTTCCGTGGCGTTGCGTGGCAAGATTGCCGCAGCCCTTGATGAACTGGGTTATATCCCCAACCGCGCACCCGATATTCTTTCCAATGCGACCAGCCGTGCGGTGGGTGTCCTCCTGCCTTCCTTAACCAACCAGGTTTTCGCCGAGGTGCTTCGCGGCATTGAAAGCGTCACCGATGCGTTTGGTTACCAGACCATGCTCGCCCACTACGGGTACAAGCCGGAGCTGGAAGAAGAACGTCTTGAATCCATGCTTTCCTGGAACATCGACGGCCTGATTTTAACCGAACGTACGCACACCGCCCGCACGCTAAAAATGATTGAAGTGGCGGGTATTCCGGTGGTGGAGCTGATGGACAGCCAGTCGCCGTGCCTCGACATCGCCGTGGGTTTTGATAACTTCGAAGCGGCACGTCAGATGACGGCGGCCATCATCGCCCGGGGACATCGTCATATCGCCTATCTGGGCGCGCGTCTTGATGAACGTACTATCATCAAACAGAAGGGATACGAGCAGGCGATGCTCGACGCGAACTTAACCCCGTACAGCGTAATGGTTGAGCAGTCCTCTTCCTATACGTCGGGTATTGAGCTGATGCGTCAGGCGCGACGCGAGTATCCGCAACTGGACGGTATTTTCTGTACCAACGATGACCTTGCGGTCGGTGCAGCGTTCGAATGCCAGCGCCTGGGGCTGAAGATCCCGGAAGATATGGCGATTGCGGGTTTCCACGGCCATGACATCGGCCAGGTGATGGAGCCGCGTCTGGCGAGCGTGCTGACACCGCGTGAACGTATGGGCCGCATTGGCGCAGAACGCCTGCTGGCGCGCATTCGTGGCGAGACGGTTACGCCTAAGATGTTAGATTTAGGTTTCACCTTGTCACCGGGTGGATCTATTTGAGCTGACAAATTTGAACTAGCTCACACTTATTCACTTCGCGCACGTTTGGATATTGCTTCTCTTTTGCCCCGGCAGGACAATGTTACCGATAACTGTTACCCGTAACAATTGACTGAGGGACACCCTTTGAGCACGACTAATCATGATCACCACGTTTACGTCCTGATGGGCGTGTCCGGTAGCGGTAAATCTGCCGTGGCGAGCGAAGTGGCGCATCAACTCCAGGCTGCGTTTCTTGATGGTGACTTCCTCCATCCGCGCAGCAACATCATGAAAATGGCCTCCGGCGAGCCGCTGAACGACGACGATCGCAAACCGTGGCTGCAGGCGCTGAACGACGCCGCATTCGCTATGCAGCGTACCAACAAAGTTTCGCTGATCGTCTGCTCCGCGCTGAAAAAAACCTACCGCGATCTGCTGCGCGACGGCAACCCGAACCTCTCTTTCATCTACCTGAAAGGCGATTTCGAGGTGATTGAAAGCCGACTGAAGGCGCGTAAAGGTCACTTCTTCAAAACCCAGATGCTGGTGACGCAGTTCGATGCGCTCCAGGAGCCGGGTGAAGATGAGAAAGACGTCTTAGTGGTTGATATCGATCAGTCACTGGAGGGTGTTGTAGCCAGCACCATCGAGGTCATTAATAAAAGGCAGTAAGTTTTGAGTACATTAACGCTAGTTTTGACAGCAGTGGGTTCGGTATTGCTGCTGCTGTTTTTAGTGATGAAGGCGCGTATGCACGCCTTCGTTGCTTTGATGGTGGTTTCTATTGGTGCAGGTCTCTTTTCCGGTATGCCGCTCGACAAGATCGCTGCGACGATGGAAAAAGGGATGGGAGGCACGCTCGGCTTCCTGGCGATAGTGGTCGCGCTGGGCGCGATGTTTGGCAAGATTTTACATGAGACGGGCGCGGTCGATCAGATTGCCGTCAAGATGCTGAAATCCTTCGGCCACAGCCGCGCGCACTATGCGATTGGTCTGGCGGGTCTGATTTGCGCGCTGCCGCTGTTCTTCGAGGTGGCGGTTGTGCTGCTGATTAGCGTGGCATTCTCTATGGCGCGTCATACCGGTACCAACCTCGTGAAGCTGGTCATTCCGCTGTTTGCGGGCGTGGCGGCAGCGGCAGCGTTTCTGTTGCCTGGGCCCGCGCCGATGCTGCTGGCCTCCCAGATGCACGCTGACTTTGGCTGGATGATCCTGATTGGCCTGTGCGCCGCGATCCCGGGAATGATCATTGCCGGCCCGCTGTGGGGCAACTTCATTAGCCGTTACGTTGAGCTACACATTCCGGATGACATCACCGAGCCGCATTTGGGCGAAGGCAAAATGCCGTCCTTTGGCTTCAGTCTGTCACTGATCCTGCTCCCGCTGGTCCTCGTGGGTCTGAAAACCATCGCAGCGCGTTTTGTGCCGGTGGGCTCTACCGCCTACGAATGGTTTGAGTTCATTGGTCACCCGTTTACGGCGATCCTGGTGGCGTGTCTGGTGGCTATTTACGGCCTGGCGATGCGTCAGGGAATGCCGAAAGACCGCGTGATGGAGATCTGCGGTGCCGCGCTGCAGCCTGCGGGTATTATCCTGCTGGTGATTGGTGCCGGTGGCGTGTTCAAGCAGGTGCTGGTGGATTCTGGCGTGGGCCCGGCTCTGGGTGAAGCGCTGACCGGAATGGGCCTGCCGATTGCGGTAACCTGCTTCGTGCTGGCGGCGGCCGTGCGTATTATCCAGGGTTCCGCCACCGTGGCGTGTTTAACCGCCGTGGGTCTGGTAATGCCGGTGATTGAACAGCTGAACTACTCCGGTGCGCAGATGGCAGCGCTGTCTATCTGTATCGCGGGCGGTTCAATTGTGGTCTCTCACGTTAACGACGCTGGCTTCTGGCTGTTCGGTAAATTTACTGGCGCCACCGAAGCGCAAACCCTGAAAACCTGGACGCTGATGGAAACCATCCTCGGTACGACGGGTGCGATTGTCGGGATGATTGCCTTTACGTTGCTGAGCTGAATGCGGTGATTTAACCCGGCTCAAAAATAAGGCCCGGTAGCGTTAACGCTGACCGGGCCTTAATCTTTTCATCTTATGCAGAACATCAGGCCGGGAAAGATGAAACCACCACCCGGCTTTTTTACATCAGTCGCCCTGCGTCGCGCTCTCAATCGTCAAGCGCACATCTGACGTAATCAGCTCTGCCAGCATCTGGTAAACCTTCAGCGTCTCTTCTGGCTCGGCATCGCCCGTATCACTGATGAAGCCTTCATCACGCAGCGTCAGCACGAGGGAACTGAAGACCGCTTTGTCGAAGAATTCTGGTGCGTTAATGCCGTGCAGCACAGACAGGCGCTGTGCCAGCGTCCGGCTCTCTTTCTCCAGCGTACCGCGGTTGATCGACGGGTTCGCACTCAGCAGCCAGAACGTAATGGCGTAGCGCTGCAGCGTTTCGCGCGCGCCGGCCGCCAGCAGCTGCAGGGTTCGGGAGCGTGACGGATTGATATGCAGCTCATCGTTGGCAACGGTGATCAGCCCCTGACGACGAAGTTCTTCCGTCAGTTTATCCAGCTCAACGGCCAGCTCATCTTTGCTCCAGCGCAGGAACAGCTCCGCTTTCAGCATCGGGTAGAGCGTATCAACGTGACGCAATAGCTCCTGACGTGAAATGTGGCGATGCTGGGTAATGATGGCCGCCATCAGCGACGGCAGCATCAGCATATGCGCGATGTTGTTGCGATAGTACGTCATCAACACGGCCTGTTCGCGCGGCAGAATGATGATGTCGCCGATCGTGTCCTTCTCGACTTCAAACTTGTTCATCTGCAACGCGTGATCGATGAGCTCGCTGGCGGTAGCCGCAGGAACCGTTGAATCAACCGAGTACGGCACGTTGCGCATCATGTCCAGGTAGCAGTCCAGCTGCTCCGTGAGCTGTTCACGGGTCAGGGAGCGCTGACGAGAAGCCAGTAGCGCGGTACAGCACAGGTTCATGGCGTTAGCCGCCCCCGCGTTGTTAATACGCACCATCAGCTCGGATGCAATGCCGTTAACCGTTGGCGTCAGCCAGGCAGGACGAACCGCTTCGATAGGATCGATGGATTCGCGCCACTCCGGAACGTGATGGTTCAGGTACGTCATCAGCGGCATTGGCTCGCCAAAGTTCACGTAGCCCTGACCCAGGTTGCGTAACTTGCTCAGGCCGCGCAACATCTGCGGCAGGCTCTCTTTCTCTTTGGTTGCGCCACGCAGTTCTTTGGCATACGTACCCACTTCCATGACGTGCTCATAACCAATGTAGATAGGCACCAGCGTGATCGGACGGGTTCCGCCGCGCAGCATCGCCTGAATGGTCATCGACAGCGTGCCGGTCTTCGGATCAAGCAGACGTCCGGTACGGGAGCGACCACCCTCCACGAAGTACTCCACGGAATAGCCGCGACTGAACAGTTCGCCCAGATACTCGCGGAACACGGTGGAGTAGAGCTTATTGCCCTTGAAGGTACGACGGATAAAGAAGGCGCCCAGGCGGCGGAAGATCGGGCCCGCTGGCCAGAAATTCAGGTTAATACCGGCCGCGATGTGCGGTGGTACCAGCCCCTGGTGATAGAGCACGTAGGAGAGAAGCAGGTAGTCCATGTGGCTGCGGTGGCAGGGGACATAGACAATTTCATGGCCATCATGCGCCAGCTGGCGTACACGCTCGGCGTTATGAACGTTGATGCCCTGATACAGGCGGTTCCAGGTAAAGCCGAGAATACGATCGGAAAGGCGAATCATCTCGTAAGAGAAATTCGCGGCAATCTCTTCCATCAGCGCAATGGCGTTCTGCTGGGCTTTCTCATGCGAAATCTTCTTGCTACGCGCTTCGTCTTCAACGGCGCGGGCGATCGCTTTGGAGGCCAACAGTTTGTTGAACAGGTCCTGACGCGCCGGGAGTCGTGGCCCGACGGCCGCGAGGCGCTGACGGGCGAAGTGCATACGTGCTACGCGCGCCAGCTTCTGCGCGATGATCTTGTCGGTACCGTGCTCATCTGCCATTCGGCGCAGTGAAACGGAAGGGGAGAAGCGCACAAAGCTGTCGCGTCCCAGCCAGGAGACCGCGAAGAACTTCTGGATGCCGTTAAGCATACGCAGCGGCGGATTCTCTTCGCCTTTTTCACGGCCCGGACGGCGGCCAAACATCACCGATACCGGCACCATCTGCACATCCAAATCGGGATTGCTGCGGTGCAGGTCGAGATAGTCGTGGAACAGCTTAATGGACTCTTCTTTTGGCGTGTAATAGGTAAATACACGCGGCCCGCCATGAATGAACACGTAGCGCGGCAACAACGTGCCGTCGACTTCCAGCGGTTCAAGCGGGTCAGGTAAGTCATGCGCCAGACATTGGGCGCGAAGGGTCAGTAAGTCTGCCTTCGAGTTATAAGGCAAAACGTACATAATAGGACGCGACGTATCGAGCCCCAATTCCAGCGCGGGTTCTGCTGGGATAGACTTGCTTTTTACCAGGATGCTTAATGGTAAATTAAGTAATTTGTAGTAAATTCGTGGCCAGCCGGACATAAACGATGTAAAGCCTCTGGTTAATAATGCAATTGCGGCGCAAGGATAACAGAAAGCGCGCAAAATTTCTGTTGTTACCCGTCATACTTCAGGCTGTAGCGAAACGCGCTACAGTTCCTGTTACTGACGCTTTTTTTCATAAAAGGTTCTTTTAATGGCCAATAATACCACTGGGTTAACGCGTATCATCAAAGCCGCCGGCTATTCATGGAAAGGTTTCCGTGCAGCGTGGATCAACGAAGCCGCCTTTCGTCAGGAAGGTGTCGCCGCTATCATCGCGGTCATCATCGCCTGTTTCCTTGATGTCGATGCTATTACCCGCGTACTTCTCATCGGTTCCGTGCTTCTGGTGATGATAGTGGAAATTCTCAATAGCGCTATTGAGGCCGTTGTTGACCGTATTGGCTCAGAATTCCACGAGCTCTCCGGTCGCGCGAAAGACATGGGTTCTGCCGCTGTGCTGCTGGCGATTATCACTGCAGTCATTACCTGGGTCACGCTGCTTTGGTCACATTTCCGATGAGCCTCGAGGAATAATTAAGTCCCTGGTTTTTTGTGCAGTTTTTGGTTCCAAATTCACCTTTGACTGTATATACTCACAGCATAACTGTATATACACCCAGGGGGCGGAATGAAAGCATTAACGACCAGGCAGCAAGAGGTGTTTGATCTCATTCGGGATCATATCGGCCAGACGGGTATGCCACCCACGCGTGCGGAAATCGCTCAGCGTCTGGGCTTCCGTTCTCCGAATGCTGCCGAAGAACACCTGAAAGCGCTGGCACGTAAGGGCGTGATTGAAATTGTTTCAGGCGCGTCACGCGGTATCCGCCTGCTGGTGGAAGAAGAGACGGGCATTCCGCTGATAGGCCGTGTTGCTGCGGGTGAGCCGCTGCTGGCGCAGCAGCATATCGAAGGCCACTACCAGGTTGATCCTGGTATGTTCAAGCCGAGCGCAGATTTTCTGCTGCGCGTAAGCGGCATGTCGATGAAAGATATCGGCATTCTCGACGGCGATCTGCTGGCGGTACACAAAACGCAGGATGTGCGGAACGGCCAGGTGGTGGTCGCGCGCATTGATGACGAAGTGACCGTTAAGCGTCTGAAAAAGCAGGGTAACACCGTTCAGTTGCTGCCCGAAAACAGCGAGTTCTCTCCCATTGTGGTCGATCTCCGCGAACAGAGCTTCTCTATCGAAGGTCTGGCGGTCGGTGTGATTCGCAACGGTGAATGGCTGTAATCTCTTCCTGACAGGCTACGGTTCCGCTGTAGCCTGCCTTATTGACCACTCCCGGTGTTTCTCATGTCACTGCTGACGGCATCCGATAAGGCATTGTGGCGTCTTGCACTGCCGATGATTTTCTCCAATATCACCGTGCCCTTGCTGGGTCTGGTCGACACGGCCGTTATTGGGCATCTCGATTCCCCTGTCTATCTTGGCGGCGTGGCGATTGGCGCGACGGCAACCAGCTTCCTCTTTATGCTGCTGCTCTTTTTGCGCATGAGCACCACCGGACTCACGGCACAGGCGTATGGTGCAAAAGATCCGTTACGTCTGGCGCGGGCGCTGGTGCAGCCGCTGATTCTTGCGTTGGGCGCGGGCGCGTTAATCGTTTTACTCCGTGATCCCCTGATTGACCTTGCGCTCCATATCGTTGGCGGCAGTGAGGCGGTACTGGAGCAGGCGCGACGTTTTCTCGAAATCCGCTGGCTCAGTGCGCCCGCTTCGCTGGCAAATCTGGTTCTGCTGGGTTGGTTACTGGGCGTTCAGTATGCTCGTGCGCCAGTGATTCTGCTGGTCGTGGGAAACCTGCTCAACATCGTGCTGGATCTCTGGCTGGTGATGGGCCTCCATATGAACGTGCGGGGCGCGGCACTGGCGACGGCGATTGCTGAATACGGGACCTTTGTGATGGGGCTGTGGATGGTCTGGCGCGTGCTGGCGATGCGCGGGATCTCCCTCGCGCTGCTGAAAACCGCATGGCGCGGCAATATCCGTAAGCTGCTGGCGCTTAACCGTGACATCATGCTGCGCTCGCTGCTTCTGCAACTCTGCTTCGGCGCGCTGACGGTCTTCGGTGCACGGCTGGGGCCTGAAATCGTCGCGGTCAACGCGGTATTGATGACGCTGCTGACGTTTACCGCCTATGCGCTGGACGGCTTTGCCTACGCGGTTGAAGCACATTCGGGGCAGGCGTATGGCGCGCGTGAAAGCGGGCAGCTTCATGATGTCTGGCGGGCAGCCTGCCGTCAGTCAGGACTGGTAGCGCTGGTGTTTGCCGTGGTCTATGCCTGCTTCGGCGAACAGATTGTTGCTTTACTGACCTCTCTCCCTGCGCTGCGCGAACTGGCGAGCCACTATCTCATCTGGCAAGTCATCTTACCGGTGGTGGGTGTCTGGTGTTATCTGCTGGACGGCATGTTTATTGGTGCGACGCGCGGGGCGGAAATGCGTAACAGTATGGCCGTTGCGGCGGCGGGATTTGGCCTGACGCTGCTGACGCTTCCCTGGCTGGGTAATCACGGTTTGTGGTTGGCGCTTGCGGTCTTTCTCTCTCTGCGTGGCCTGTCGCTGGCTTTTATATGGCGCCGCCACTGGCAAAACAATACCTGGTTTCCTTCGCGTCACGATATATCGTGATGGTTAAAGATTCCGAATATGAAATCAACCGCCGAATCCTTAACTACAATAATTATCACGTCCAGCAGAAAAGAACGTAACGGACGTTACGACCCGACGCTTAACTAAGAGGACACGATGATGAATAAAGACGAAATCGGCGGCAACTGGAAGCAGTTCAAAGGTAAAGCGAAAGAACAGTGGGGTAAGCTGACAGATGACGATATGACCGTCATTGAAGGTAAGCGCGATCAGCTTGTCGGTAAAATTCAGGAACGTTACGGCTACGCGAAAGATCAGGCGGAAAACGAAGTCAAAGACTGGGAAACCCGCAACGATTACCGCTGGTAACGCTGAATAACCTACTGGGGCGGCTTCAGGCCGCCTTTTCTTTTGCTGCTAACGCGGCTTTTTTTTCACCAGAATAGAGTGGTCATGCTGACACTCATCCTGATGTCGACACGCTTCCACCTCGACACACGCTGAACACAGCCCGTGTGCTTCAATCACATTATGACGCAGGGCAAACCCCATTCTTGCCGCCAGCGTATGCATAATGTCTTCCACGCCTTCCGCAGCTTCTTCTTTCACTACGCCACAACGGTCGCAGATAAACATGGCCGACGTGTGGGTGGGCTGATCGAAAAGATGGCACAGTACATAGCTGTTTGTGGATTCCACTTTATGAACAAATCCTTGTTCCAGCAGGAAATCCAGTGCGCGATACACCGTCGGCGGTTTAGCCTGCGGCTCGCTTTCGCGGAGCAGGTCGAGCAGGTCATAGGCGCTGATGGCACCCTGTTGCAGGCTCATCAGACGTAAGACTTCAAGGCGCTGCGGAGTCAGGCGCACATTGCGTTGCGCGCACAGCTTTTCGGCCTGCGCTAACAGCTCTTTTGTGGACTTATCCATTGAGCACCTCGGATGTTCTGGGACGTAAAACCCTCACTTTATCATGTTCTGGTAAAAACACCGATATCCGTCAGGCTGTGCTATACCTGACGCATCGCAAATCGGGAATATCATCATGAAAAAACCAGACTGTATTAAGCACTGGCGCGACATAGAAGGGCCGGATGACGCCACCTACCCCGACAGTAATGAGCTCTTTTCTATCGGTGCACCGCTGGCCCGCAGCCTTGGCCTCCGACGTATCGGCATTCATCATGAGCGTTTAATGCCCGGGCGTCGGACATCCTATCCCCATGCAGAGAGTGACGAAGAAGAGTTTATCTACGTGCTTGAGGGCTATCCTGAAGCCTGGATTAATGGCTATTTGTGGAAACTTGAACCCGGCGACAGCGTGGGCTTTCCTGCCGGAACCGGCGTCTGCCATACCTTTATCAACAACACGGATGAAGAGGTTCGGTTACTGGTGGTGGGCGAGGCCAACAAGAAGCACAACCGCATCTACTATCCGCTCAATCCGGTCTATGCCGCCACGCGGGAGGATCGCTGGGTTGACCATCCTCCGCAGTTTTTTGGCCCGCATGATGGAAAACCTGTGAAAAAATAATTTCCTCTTCTATAAATATTGAAGGCCGTCACAAATTACAACAGGCCGTAAGGGAATTTCACTTAGGGAAAGAAATAGCGGGTCTTTTGCTTCTTATTCACAGCAATAGTTCGTTCCTGTTTGGGTGATAACAGACAGGGGTTATCTAATAACAAACTATTACGGGCATACTGTGAAAAAACATTTTAAATTTTCGGTGGTTAGCATTGCTGTTTCCCTGTTTATGGCAAATCAGGCGGGAGCAGCCAATACCTGGACAGAATCACGTAGCGACGCCATGGGCGGGACGGGCGTAGCCGCTGGCAGTTATGGCAGCGGAGCGTTAATCAACCCCGCGCTGCTGGCAAAGGCAAAACCGGACGATGATGTGACGGTCATTTTGCCATCCGTTGGGGTGCAGGTGACGGATGAAGACAATCTTCAGGATGAGATTGATACCATCAACGACAAAATCAATCACTATAAGGATGTGGTTGATAACCTTACGCCTATTGAAGTCATCACCAATCCGTTAGGTTCGATCAACCAGTTCCAGGGCGCGGCCAAAGATCTTGCCGATGAACTGGACTATCTCAAGGGTAAAACTGCACGTGCAACGGCAGGGGCAGGACTTGCCGTGAGTATCCCTAACGATGTGCTTTCCGTGGCCTTTATGGCCAAAGGTTATGCTCATGGTCGGGTTAGCTCATCTATCGACCAGCAAGATATTGATTATCTGCGCAGTATTCAACGAAGCGATGTGGTTGCTGCCGGTGTTGCCCTGGATGCAGCGCTGAATGGCACGGATCAGATTACCAAAAACCTCAACTCAACGGCGTCGGGTCGGGCGGCGATTGTGTCCGACTACGGTATTGCGGTTGCCCGTCAGTTCGATCTCGGGGGCATCCCGGTTTCCGTTGGCGTCACGCCAAAACTGCAAAAAACCTGGATCTATAACTACACCACTTCCATCTACGATTACGACAGTAATAAGTGGAACGATAGCCGCTACCGTACAGACGATACGGGCTTTAACGTTGATGCTGGTATTGCCGCTGATTTTGGCGAAAACTGGACGGTCGGCCTGAGCGGGCAAAACCTGATGTCACGCGATATCGACAGCAAGGATATCCGCATCCGCAACGGGCGCACGGGAGAAGTGGTGAGCTATAAAGACACCTACCAGATCCGTCCGCTGGTCACCGCGGGCGCCGCCTGGCACAACGATCTGGTCACGCTGACTGCTGATGGCGATCTGACCGAAACCAAAGGTTTCAAGAGCGAAGATACGTCGCAGTATGTTGGGGTAGGTGCTGAAGTGACCCCGCTGAGCTGGCTGGCGGTACGCGCAGGTTATCGCGCTGACGTGAAGGGTAACGACAGCAACGTCTTTACCGGTGGTGTCGGCTTCGCGCCGTTCAACACCGTGCATGTTGACCTGATGGGCCTCTACGGTGAAGACGAAACCTGGGGCGCAGGGGCACAGCTAAGCATGACGTTCTAAAGTGCACCGGAGGCGCTGCGCCTCCGGCTTTTCTTTGTGCTATAGTAGCGCCCCTTTTCCACCAGATGCTTAAAACTTCGCCATGTTGTCAGAATACCAGACCGCTTTCCCAGCACACCGTTTCTCCATTGCGCCAATGCTCGACTGGACGGACAGACACTGCCGCTTCTTCCTGCGTCAGCTCTCCCGCCATACGCTGCTGTACACCGAAATGGTGACCACCGGTGCAATCATTCACGGCAAGGGCGACTATCTGGCATACAGTGAAGAAGAGCATCCGGTTGCCTTGCAGCTGGGTGGCAGCGATCCGGCCGCGCTGGCGCAGTGTGCGAAGCTGGCGGAAGCGCGCGGCTATGACGAGATTAACCTCAACGTTGGCTGTCCTTCAGACCGTGTGCAAAACGGTATGTTCGGTGCGTGTCTGATGGGGAACGCGCAGCTGGTTGCCGACTGTATCAAGGCGATGCGTGATGTGGTCTCCATTCCCGTGACGGTCAAAACCCGTATCGGCATTGACGACCAGGACAGCTACGAATTCCTGTGCGATTTCATCAACACGGTGTCCGGCAAAGGCGAATGCGAGATGTTTATCATCCACGCCCGTAAAGCCTGGCTCTCCGGCCTGAGCCCGAAAGAGAACCGTGAGATCCCACCGCTGGACTATCCGCGCGTATATCAGCTTAAACGTGATTTCCCGCATCTGACGATGTCGATCAACGGCGGTATTAAGTCGCTTGAAGAAGCCAAAGCGCACCTCGAACATATGGACGGCGTGATGGTCGGACGCGAGGCGTATCAGAACCCGGGCATTCTGGCGACGGTCGACCGTGAAATCTTTGGCGTTGACGGCGCCGATACCGATCCGGTTGCCGTCGTGCGCGCCATGTATCCTTACATTGAGCGCGAGCTGAGCAACGGCACGTATCTCGGCCACATTACCCGCCATATGTTGGGCCTGTTCCAGGGCATACCGGGGGCGCGGCAGTGGCGTCGTTACCTCAGTGAGAACGCACATAAAGCCGGTGCGGATATCGAGGTGCTGGAACATGCGCTGCGACTGGTCGCAGATAAGCGATAATTTTCGCTAAAAGATCGTCAAATTCACCACGCCCTGCATATCATTGCGGGGCGTTTTTCTTTAAGAACAATGGTTTAGTTTTGGCATGATTCTTGTAATACAGACTGTATTACTCGGGAATTCGTGGGAGAGCACCATGCTGGAACTACTTTTTGTCATTGGCTTTTTTGTCATGCTTTTAGCCACGGGCGTTTCGCTGCTCGGCATTCTCGCTGCGCTCGTCGTGGCGACGGTGGTGATGTTTATCGGCGGACTGTTTGCCCTGACCATCAAACTGCTGCCGTGGTTATTACTGGCCATTGCGGTGGTGTGGGCGATACGGGCGATTAAATCACCAAAACTGCCGACTTATCAGCGCAATAACCGCTTCCGTTACTAAGGTATTGAGGGGTTCGTCACATACTTGTAACTTTCCCGGCAGCATTACTTAGAACAGAATAGGATTTACTTATCGAATCTGTCACTATGGCTGCCGCTACAGAATTCATCGAGCTGTACCCTACATACAGCCGAACTAAAAAAAGAAAGGGCTTCCCACGGGAAGCCCAATTTCTTTTTGGGGCTCAGGGAATGAGTAAACTTGAACCCTGTGTCGCCCGGCTTTCCAGCACCTCATGCGCACGCTGCGCATCGGTCAGCGGATATTTCTGCGCATCCGCCACGTCCACCTTAATCACGCCGCTGGCGATCAGCGAGAACAGCTCGTTGCTGGCTTCCTCCAGTTCTTCCCGGTTGGTGATATAGCCCTGCAGGGAAGGGCGGGTCACGTAGAGCGAGCCTTTCTGATTCAGGATGCCAAGATTGACGCCAGTGACAGCGCCTGACGCATTCCCGAAGCTCACCATCAGCCCGCGACGTTGCAGGCAGTCCAGCGACGCCTCCCAGGTGTCTTTGCCCACCGAGTCATACACCACGCGCACTTTTTTACCTCCAGTAATCTCTTTCAGGCGCTCGACGATGCTCTCTTCGCGATAGTTGATCACCTGCCACGCCCCCGCGTCCAGCGCACGCTGCGCTTTTTGGGCATTGCCCACGGTACCGATGAGTTTCGCGCCTAAGGCTTTCGCCCACTGGCAGGCAATCAGCCCCACGCCACCCGCTGCGGCATGAAAAAGAAACTGCTCGTCGGGTTTAATTTCATAGGTTTTGCGCAGCAGATAGTAAACCGTTAACCCCTTCAGGAACGAAGCGGCCGCCTGCTCGAAGGAGATAGCGCCAGGCAGCAGAGCGGCTTTATCCGCCGGAACGTTGTGGACGGAGCTGTAAGCGCCCAGCGCAGATTGCGCATACACCACGCGGTCGCCCTCTTTAATATGCTTAACCGCGCTGCCCACTTTAATGACGACACCGGCCGCCTCGGTGCCCAGACCACTCGGCATTGACGGAGGCGGGTAGAGACCGCCGCGAATATAGGTATCGATGTAGTTAATGCCGATAGCTTTGTTTTCAACCTGAATTTCGTTCTCGCCAGGCGCTGCGGGGGTAAACTCAACCGCTTTCAGTACGTCCGGACCGCCGTGTTTCTGGAACTCAATGCGCGTTGCCATGCTCCCTCCGTAAGAAAAATATGGTAATCTTTCGACCCACTCTTTATCTCGGTAACTCCATTCACTATGGCAGGAAACAAACCCTTCAACAAACAGACTGAACCTCGCGAGCGTGATTTCCAGGTCGCAGGGTTAAAAGTCCCGCCGCACTCGATTGAAGCGGAACAGTCGGTGTTGGGCGGTTTAATGCTGGATAACGAACGCTGGGACGACGTCGCTGAGCGCGTGGTGTCTGAGGATTTCTACACCCGTCCGCACCGTCATATCTTTACCGAAATGGCGCGCCTGCAGGAGTCGGGCAGCCCGATTGACCTGATTACGCTCGCGGAATCGCTTGAGCGTCAGGGGCAGCTGGACAGCGTCGGCGGGTTTGCCTACCTGGCAGAACTGTCAAAAAACACGCCAAGCGCGGCGAACATCAGCGCTTATGCTGATATCGTGCGGGAACGTGCCGTCGTCCGTGAGATGATATCGGTGGCGAACGAGATCGCCGAAGCCGGTTTTGATCCGCAGGGGCGCACCAGCGAAGACCTGCTCGACCTGGCGGAGTCCCGCGTCTTTAAAATTGCCGAAAGCCGTGCGAACAAAGACGAAGGGCCTAAAAACATTGCCGATGTGCTCGACGCGACCGTGGCGCGTATCGAGCAGTTGTTCCAGCAACCGCACGATGGTGTCACCGGGGTCAACACCGGTTATGACGACCTCAACAAAAAGACCGCCGGCCTGCAGCCGTCGGATCTGATTATCGTTGCAGCGCGTCCGTCGATGGGTAAAACGACATTTGCGATGAACCTCGTCGAAAACGCCGCAATGTTGCAGGATAAACCTGTTCTCATCTTCAGTCTTGAGATGCCCTCCGAGCAGATTATGATGCGTTCTCTGGCATCGCTGTCGCGCGTGGACCAGACCCGTATCCGTACCGGCCAGCTCGATGATGAAGACTGGGCGCGTATCTCCGGCACGATGGGCATTCTGCTGGAAAAACGTAACATCTATATCGATGACTCCTCTGGCCTGACGCCGACGGAAGTGCGCTCCCGCGCGCGCCGTATCGCCCGCGAACACGGCGGCATCGGCCTCATCATGATCGACTACCTCCAGCTGATGCGCGTGCCGTCGCTCTCCGATAACCGTACGCTGGAAATTGCAGAGATTTCCCGCTCGCTTAAGGCGTTAGCCAAAGAGCTGCACGTGCCGGTGGTGGCGCTGTCGCAGCTGAACCGCTCCCTGGAACAACGTGCCGATAAACGCCCGGTCAACTCCGACCTGCGTGAATCCGGCTCCATCGAGCAGGATGCCGACTTAATCATGTTCATCTACCGTGATGAGGTTTATCACGAGAACAGCGACCTGAAAGGGATCGCCGAAATTATTATTGGTAAACAACGTAACGGCCCGATCGGGACGGTGCGTCTGACCTTTAACGGACAGTGGTCGCGTTTCGACAACTACGCCGGTCCTCAATATGATGATGAGTAATTTCTAAGGAATTCAAATGCAAGCGGCAACTGTAGTCATTAACCGCCGCGCTCTGCGACACAACCTGCAACGTTTGCGTGAACTGGCGCCCGCCAGCAAGCTCGTTGCAGTCGTGAAAGCGAACGCTTACGGACACGGTCTTCTTGAGACCGCGCGAACGCTCCCCGATGCCGACGCCTTTGGCGTCGCCCGTCTTGAAGAAGCTCTCCGCCTGCGTGCGGGGGGGATCACGCAACCCATTTTGCTGCTGGAAGGCTTTTTCGAAGCCACAGACTTGCCTACGATTGCTGACCAGCATCTGCACACGGCGGTACATAACGAAGAACAGCTGTCCGCGCTGGAAAACGCCGAGCTGAGTGAACCCGTTACCGTCTGGATGAAGCTCGACACGGGCATGCACCGTCTGGGCGTTCGCCCGGAAAATGCGGAGGCGTTTTATCAGCGTTTGTGCCGGTGCAAAAATGTGCGCCAGCCCGTGAACATCGTCAGCCATTTTGCGCGTGCCGATGAGCCTGAATGTGGGGCAACCGAGCAGCAGCTCGATATCTTTAACACCTTCTGCGAAGGCAAGCCGGGAATGCGATCGATTGCGGCTTCCGGCGGGATCCTGCTGTGGCCGCAGTCGCACTTTGACTGGGCGCGCCCGGGCATTATTCTTTATGGCGTGTCGCCTCTGGAGAGCAAACCCTGGGGGCCGGACTTTGGCTTTAAGCCAGTGATGTCGCTGGTCTCGAATCTGATTGCCGTGCGTGAGCACAAAGCGGGCGAGCCGGTGGGCTATGGCGGCACCTGGATTAGCGAGCGCGATACGCGCCTTGGCGTGGTGGCGATGGGCTACGGAGATGGCTATCCGCGTGCTGCACCGACAGGTACACCGGTGCTGGTCAACGGTCGCGAGGTCAACATTGTCGGTCGCGTCGCGATGGACATGATTTGCGTGGACCTTGGACCCGACACCCAGGATAAAGCAGGTGATGATGTGGTGATGTGGGGTGAGGGCCTGCCCGTTGAGCGCATTGCTGAAATCACGAAAGTGAGTGCTTACGAACTTATTACTCGCCTGACCTCCCGGGTGGCGATGAAATACCTTGACTGAACCGTCTGTGAAGTGAGGTTATTAACCTCACTTCAACTTTATTAACATCCTCTCGACCTTCTCCCACTTCCGGTTTATTGTTGAAACTCCTGCCTCATCGAATTCCGGAGAACCATCGCGTGTTTCAGAACGTTGACGCCTATGCCGGCGACCCTATTCTCTCCTTAATGGAGCGTTTCAAAGAAGATCCTCGCAGCGATAAAGTGAACCTCAGCATCGGTTTGTATTACAACGAAGAGGGTATTATTCCTCAGTTACAAGCCGTTGCCGAAGCCGAAGCGCGTCTGAATGCGGTCCCGCATGGAGCGTCGCTCTATCTGCCGATGGAAGGGCTCAATGCGTACCGCAATACCATTGCACCGCTGCTGTTTGGGGCCGATCATCCGGTACTTGCGCAAAAACGTGTGGCGACCATCCAGACGCTGGGTGGATCGGGCGCGCTGAAAGTCGGTGCTGATTTCCTGAAAAAATACTTCCCGGATTCCGGCGTGTGGGTCAGTGACCCGACGTGGGAAAACCACGTCGCAATTTTTGAGGGCGCAGGCTTTAATGTCGAGACTTATCCGTGGTTTGACAGCGAAACCAACGGCGTGCGCGTTGAAGCCCTGCTGGAAAAACTGAAAACGTTGCCGGCGCGCAGCATTGTGTTGCTGCATCCGTGCTGCCACAACCCAACGGGTGCGGACCTCACCAATGACCAGTGGGATGCCGTCATTGAGGTGCTCAAGGCTCGCAACCTGATTCCATTCCTCGACATCGCCTATCAGGGCTTTGGCGCCGGGATGGAAGACGATGCCTATGCTATCCGCGCCGTTGCGAGTGCCGGCCTGCCTGTGCTGGTGAGCAACTCTTTCTCGAAAATCTTCTCCCTGTATGGCGAACGCGTCGGCGGGCTGTCCGTGGTCTGCGAAGATGCCGAAGCTGCCAGCCGCGTGCTGGGTCAGCTTAAAGCTACGGTGCGCCGTATCTACTCCAGCCCCCCGAACTTTGGTGCGCAGGTTGTGGCGACGGTACTCGGCGACGAACAGCTGAAAGCTAGCTGGCTTGCCGAAGTGGAATCCATGCGTAAGCGCATTCTGTCGATGCGTCAGGAGCTGGTCAACGTGCTGAAAGAGGCGGTACCGGGGCATAACTTTGATTATCTGATCAGGCAGCGCGGGATGTTCAGCTACACCGGTTTGAGCGCCGCGCAGGTCGACCGTCTGCGCGACGAGTTCGGCGTCTATCTGATTGCCAGCGGCCGCATGTGCGTCGCGGGTCTCAATGCCAGCAACGTTCATCGCGTGGCACAGGCATTTGCTGCGGTAATGTAAGTACTCACTACGGTTTCTCCCTCTCCCTGTGGGAGAGGGCCGGGGTGATGGCATCAGGCTACTCAGGTCGATGTCTCGCTTTGTGATCGTCTTCTTTTTCTTCAGATTGATAATCAAAAACTCCTTTTCTTCACCTGCCGCTGGGGTTATGGTCGGATAGTTTTTTGACCATTCACTCAAAATAAAACGATAACGAACTGAATATTCAGGGGAAAATATGCGCAAGATCACACTGGCGCTCAGCGCCGCCTGCTTATTGTTCTCACTTAATAGTGCCGTCGTCGCGCGCGCTTCTGCGCCAACGCCGCTTTACACCGGCACTACCGCTGCCATTCTTGCCGAACAGGCTCCTATTCACTGGGTATCCGTGGCCCAAATCGAAAACAGTCTGATGGGCCGCCCGCCCATGGCCGTTGGCTTTGATATTGACGACACCGTTCTGTTCTCCAGCCCGGGATTCTGGCGCGGCAAAAAAATGTATTCGCCGGACAGTGAAGCGTATCTGAAGAACCCGGCGTTCTGGGAAAAGATGAATAACGGCTGGGACGATTACAGTATCCCGAAAGAGGTCGCCCGGGCGGTCATTGCCATGCATGTGAAGCGCGGCGACAGCATTTACTTCGTCACCGGTCGTAGTCAGGCCAAAACAGAAACCGTCTCCAGAACCCTGCAGGATGATTTCCAGATCCCGGCTGCCAACATGAACCCGGTCATTTTTGCGGGTGACAAAGAAGGGCAAAACACCAAAACCCAGTGGCTGGAGAAGAAAAACATCAAAGTGTTCTATGGTGATTCGGATAACGACATTACCGCGGCGCAGGATACAGGAGCCAGAGCGATCAGGGTGTTACGCGCCTCTAACTCGACCTATCGACCGCTGCCGATGGCCGGAAAATTTGGCGAAGAGGTGATTGTTAACTCGGAGTATTAAGCGTCTGGCCGCGAGTTTGATTCTTTTTTAATCAAATATCGCTGCGGCGGGTTTTACCTTTCGACTTCTTGCTGCACACTTAGAAAGGTTCATCTTTCTAAACGGAGCAGCACATGTGGTATCAACAGACCCTGACCTTAAGCGCTAAACCCCGCGGGTTTCACCTGGTGACGGAGGAAGTCATCGGGCAAATCCGCGATTTGTCGCGCGTCACAACGGGTTTACTGCATCTGCTGCTTCAACACACGTCAGCCTCCCTCACGCTTAATGAAAATTGCGATCCCACTGTCCGGTCTGATATGGAAAACCATTTTCTGAAGAGTGTCCCGGACAACGCCCCCTATGAGCACGATTATGAGGGCGCAGATGACATGCCTTCGCATATCAAATCTTCTCTGCTCGGGGTATCGCTGATGCTGCCGGTACACAACGGGCGGCTACTGCTGGGAACGTGGCAAGGGATCTGGCTGGGAGAACATCGCATTCACGGTGGTTCGCGTAAAATTATCGCAACGCTACAAGGGGAATAATGATGACAATTTCGGAGCTACTTCAGTACTGCATGAGTAAACCTGGCGCGGAGCAGAGCGTGCATAGCGACTGGAAAGCCACGCAGATAAAAGTGGGAGATGTGCTGTTTGCGATGGTGAAAGAGGTCGAAGGCCGCCCGGCCGCGTCGCTGAAAACCAGCCCGGAGTTGGCGGATTTACTACGTCAGCAGCATGATGATGTGAGGCCGAGCAAACACCTGAATAAGGCGCACTGGAGCACGGTTTATCTGGATGGATCCCTGCCCGGCTCGCAAATTTACTATCTGGTGGATGCGTCTTATAAACAGGCCGTAGAGCTGCTGCCGGAAGCGACCCGACAACAACTCTCCGTCTGACATTACAGCAACGGTTTAAGGAAGCGCGCGGTGTGCGAGGCTTCGCACTCTGCAACGGTCTCTGGCGTACCGGAGACGAGGATTTCACCGCCGCCGCTGCCGCCTTCCGGGCCGAGATCGACAATCCAGTCCGCGGTTTTAATCACGTCCAGATTATGTTCGATGACCACAATCGTGTTGCCCTGATCGCGCAGCTGATGCAGCACGTCGAGCAACTGCTGGATATCCGCAAAGTGCAGACCGGTAGTCGGCTCATCCAGAATATACAGCGTCTGACCGGTGCCGCGTTTGGAGAGCTCACGCGCCAGCTTCACGCGCTGGGCTTCACCGCCCGACAGCGTAGTGGCGGACTGCCCCAGACGAATGTAGGTCAGACCGACGTCCATTAGGGTCTGCAGCTTACGCGCCAGCGCAGGGACGGCGTCAAAGAACTCGCGCGCCTCTTCGATGGTCATGTCCAGCACTTCGTGGATGGTCTTGCCTTTGTACTTAATTTCCAGCGTTTCGCGGTTATAGCGTTTACCTTTGCACTGGTCGCACGGGACGTAGATGTCCGGCAGGAAGTGCATCTCAACTTTGATGACGCCATCGCCCTGGCACGCTTCACAGCGGCCGCCGCGCACGTTAAAGCTGAACCGTCCCGGCGTGTACCCGCGTGAACGCGCTTCCGGCACGCCGGCGAACAGTTCACGTACGGGCGTGAAGACGCCGGTATAAGTCGCCGGGTTCGAGCGAGGGGTTCGGCCAATCGGGCTCTGGTCAATGTCGATAACCTTATCGAAATGTTCCAGCCCCTGAATGTCTCGGTACGGCGCGGGCTCGGCCAGCGTCGCACCGTTCAGCGCCGTCTGCGCAATCGGGAACAGGGTATCGTTAATCAGCGTCGATTTACCGGAACCGGACACGCCAGTGATGCAGGTAAACAGGCCAACCGGTAGCGTCAGCGTCACATCTTTCAGGTTGTTGCCGCGCGCGCCGGTCAGCTTCAGCACTTTTTCCGGATCTGCCGCTACGCGCTGTTTTGGCACCTCAATCTTACGCTTGCCGCTCATGTACTGGCCGGTCAGCGACTCGGGTACCGCCATAATATCTTTCAGCGTCCCTTCCGCGACCACCTGACCGCCGTGTACGCCCGCGCCAGGACCAATGTCGATCACGTGATCCGCAGCGCGAATCGCGTCTTCGTCGTGCTCCACCACAATCACCGTGTTACCGAGGTTGCGCAGGTGGACCAACGTGCCGAGCAGACGTTCGTTGTCGCGCTGGTGCAGGCCGATTGACGGCTCATCCAGTACGTACATCACGCCCACCAGGCCTGCGCCAATCTGGCTGGCCAGGCGGATACGCTGGGCCTCACCGCCGGACAGCGTTTCTGCCGAGCGGGAAAGCGTCAGGTAGTTCAGACCCACGTTCACCAGGAACTTGAGACGATCGCCAATCTCCTTCAGCACTTTTTCAGCGATTTTCGCGCGCTGACCGGAGAGCTTCAGGTTGTTGAAGAAGTCCATCGCGTGGCCGATGCTCATGTCTGAGATGGTCGGCAGCGCCGTGTTTTCGACAAAGACATGACGCGCTTCGCGACGCAGACGCGTGCCTTCACATGTGGCACAGGAGCGGTTGCTGATGAACTTCGCCAGCTCCTCGCGTACCGCGCTGGATTCGGTCTCTTTGTAGCGGCGCTCCATATTGTGCAGCACCCCTTCGAACGGGTGGCGACGCACGGAGGTATCACCGCGATCGTTCATGTATTTGAACTCGATGTTCTCTTTACCGGAACCGAACAGGATCACTTTGTGCACGTTCGGGCTGAGGCTGGCCCACGGCGCTTCCACGTCGAACTTATAGTGCTCCGCCAGCGATTTCAGCATCTGGAAGTAGTAAAAGTTACGCTTATCCCAGCCGCGAATGGCGCCGCCTGCCAGCGACAGCTCAGGGTTCTGGATCACGCGGTCCGGGTCGAAATACTGCTGTACGCCCAGGCCGTCGCAGGTTGGGCATGCGCCTGCCGGGTTGTTGAACGAGAACAGACGCGGTTCCAGCTCGCGCATGCTGTAGCCGCAAATCGGGCAGGCAAAGTTGGCGGAGAAGAGCAGCTCTTCCGCTTTCGGGTCGTCCATATCGGAAACAACGGCTGTACCACCGGAGAGTTCCAGCGCCGTTTCGAACGATTCCGCAAGACGCGTCGCGAGGTCTTCACGCACCTTAAAGCGATCGATCACCACCTCAATGGTGTGCTTTTTCTGCAGCTCCAGTTTTGGCGGATCCGACAGGTCGCACACTTCGCCGTCAATACGGGCGCGGATATAGCCCTGGCTTGCCAGGTTCTCCAGCGTTTTGGTGTGTTCGCCTTTACGCTCTTTAATAATTGGCGCCAGCAGCATCAGGCGTTTGCCTTCCGGCTGCGACAGCACGTTATCCACCATCTGGCTCACGGTCTGCGCCGCCAGCGGGACGTCGTGGTCCGGGCAGCGCGGCTCACCCACGCGCGCATACAGCAGACGCAGGTAGTCGTGAATTTCAGTAATGGTACCGACCGTTGAACGCGGGTTATGCGAAGTCGACTTCTGCTCGATGGAGATCGCAGGCGATAACCCTTCAATATGATCGACATCCGGTTTTTCCATCAGCGACAGGAACTGACGCGCGTACGCGGAGAGAGATTCAACGTAACGACGCTGTCCTTCGGCATACAAGGTGTCGAAAGCCAGTGAGGATTTGCCAGACCCCGAAAGCCCGGTCACGACGATGAGTTTGTCGCGAGGGATTATGAGGTTGATATTTTTGAGATTGTGGGTGCGGGCGCCCCGAACTTCGATCTTATCCATTCACCTTTCCCGGTTGAAACACGGATTGCCTGGTTTGTTTGAAGGACAAACGGCTGTCAGAAACGGCTAATTATGACACAATTTAACCTGTTTGAATATACAGTATTGGAATGCATTTTCTGATTCGCTGTGTAACAATGTTCAGTTCGCGCGCGAACTCTGGAAGATACTACGCAACTATCAAAGTGGCGTCTGGAAATGGTACACTCGCGCGTTTACACTATTAAGAAACGTATTCAGGAGACACGAACATGGCCAGCAGAGGCGTAAACAAGGTGATTCTCGTCGGTAATCTGGGCCAGGACCCGGAAGTACGCTACATGCCGAGTGGTGGCGCAGTTGCCAACATTACGCTGGCTACTTCCGAATCCTGGCGTGATAAAGCGACCGGTGAGATGAAAGAGCAGACTGAATGGCACCGCGTGGTGCTGTTTGGCAAACTGGCAGAAGTTGCCGGTGAGTATCTGCGTAAAGGTTCTCAGGTCTATATCGAAGGCCAGCTGCGCACCCGTAAATGGACCGATCAGTCCGGCGCTGAGAAGTACACCACCGAAGTTGTGGTAAACGTTGGCGGTACCATGCAGATGCTGGGCGGCCGTCAGGGCGGTGGCGCGCCAGCAGGTGGCGGTCAGCAGCAGCAGGGCGGTTGGGGTCAGCCTCAGCAGCCACAGGGCGGCAACCAGTTCAGTGGCGGCGCGCAGTCTCGTCCGCAGCAGCAGTCTGCTCCGGCACCGTCTAACGAGCCACCAATGGACTTCGACGACGACATCCCGTTCTGATCAACGGATGCTCAAACAAAAAACCCAGACATCGTCTGGGTTTTTTGTTTATACAGGAATCAGGTAATCACCATTGGCCAGTCTGGTGGCTGGTGGCTCATTGCCTCTACCATCACGACTTTAATATTTTCCCAGACAGCGGCAATATCCAGCAGGGTGATGCCCAACAGGCCCGTTGCGAACCAGCAAGCCGCGCCAAGTCCCAGCAGAGTGCTGATGACCGCAAGACCCGCGTAGTCAGATTTACGAAACTGAATGTTCAGCGTGCTGGCTAAAAACATCAGTACCGCGCTCAACAAAGGCCAGCGCAGGAGAACCATGCTGGTAGTAATGGTTGCCATAGAACCCATCCTCTACAAAACAGACGAACTGAATGAAACGGTGTTTCTCGTTACAGAATATGTGTGAACTATATCACATTTGTTGATTTATTCGCCAGCGTCTGAGCGTTCAAAATGGGGATTTTATTACGCAAAAAAGGCGATGGTGCCGGGTACCTGGGTCCCGATACCTGGCTGAGCGGACACACGATGGGCCAGCCACGAGGTTTTTATAAGTGGCACGTTATTTTTTGCTCATCCTGAAAATAATGTGGTAATAGCCGGGCATTTATAAAACATCGATTCTCTGTTGTGTTATCTTCAAACCCCACATGTGCGCTGGATAATTATTTCCCTTAATTGAAACGGAACGAATACTTACAGTTTAGCTTACGGGAAAATATTATCGTCATAACGAAATTTAAGATTTTTAATACTAAAAGTCAGTTGCTAACTTCGCATGATTCATGCAACGTAATCACCTGTTTAACAAAGCATCCGGCCTTCATTACTACAGGCGTACAACATGCAGGGATATAGGGCGGGAAATGAATCGTAGCGCGCGGCGCAAAATGCTCAGGGTAGTAGGGATCATCATGGTAGTTATGCTGCCGGTGATGCTTGCCCTATGGTTTGCCCAGCTAAGAGCCGTGTCGGAAACAAGCGCTCAGCTCCGTACATTTGCTGAACTGGCTTTAGACAAAACAGAACTGGTTATTCAACAAGTTGATCTGGCCCGGGACGAGGCCGAAAAATATCAGGGTAAACTTTGTACACCGGAACATCGCCAATATATGTTGAACGTTGTGCGTGGCCGCCTGTTTGTCGCTGATTTAATTTATGCAGAAGGTCAGAATTTTCTTTGTTCAACCGTTTTTACGCCGGACCAACCTTACGCGATCCCGATTGCCAATTACACCCGTAAACCTGACATCGCTATCTATTATTTTCGCGACACGCCATTTTATACTGGCTATAAAATGACATATATGCAGCGTGGAAATTATGTCGTGGTGGTCAATCCGCTTTCTTACAGCGAAGTGATGTCTACCGATCATTCTCTCTCCTGGGGAGTGTACGACACGGTAACCAATGCATTCTTTTCCGTTAGCCAGAAAGCTAATCCTTCTTTATTAAATTCGATGATTCAGGATAAGGAATCGGTATTTCAAAAAGATAACCGTTTCTATACCGTCGTGAAATCACCAAAACGGCCGATTGCCGCTATCGTGTCGACGTCAAATAAGCGTTTTTACGAAACGCTCTACCATCAGGCGACGTTGACGCTGCCGCTGGGGATGATCTGCAGCATTATTATTTTGCTGGTATGGTCGCGGACGCACCGCGAGCTTAATTCGCCAGGGCGGTTGCTGCATCGGGCGTTGCACAAGCGACAGCTTTGCCTGCACTACCAGCCGATTATTGATATCAAGAACAACCAGTGCGTGGGGGCAGAGGCGTTGTTGCGCTGGCCGGGTTTCAACGGACAGGTGATGAGTCCGGCTGAGTTTATTCCGCTGGCTGAAAAAGAGGGAATGAGCGAGCGGATTACGGATTATGTCGTTGAGGAGGTATTCAGCGATCTGGGTCATTTCCTGGCTGAGCATCCGCATCTCTATATTTCAATTAACCTGTCGGCCACGGATTTCCACTCCTCACGGCTGATCGCCATGATTTCTGACAAGGCGCGCCACTATGCCGTCCGTGCTCAGCAAATCAAAATCGAAGTGACGGAACGTGGGTTCATTGATGTGCCAAAAACCACACCGGTGATTCAGGCTTTCCGGCAGGCGGGTTATGAAGTGGCGATCGATGATTTCGGGACCGGTTACTCGAACCTGCACAATCTCTATTCGCTGAACGTCGACATTCTGAAAATCGATAAATCGTTTATCGATACTCTAACGACCAACAGCACCAGCCATCTGATCGCCGAGCATATTATCGAGATGGCGCAAAGCCTGCGGCTTAAAACCATTGCGGAAGGGGTCGAAACGGCAGAGCAGGTGAGTTGGTTGCTGAAGCGCGGCGTCCAGTTCTGTCAGGGATGGCACTTCGCGAAAGCGATGCCGCCCCAGGAATTTATGACCTGGCAGCAGCAACCTTTGCACTAAGGGTGATTAATTCAACTGGTGGCGATAGTCGCTCGGCGTACGGTCAAACTCGCGGCGAAACACGCGGGAAAAGGTTTGTTGCGACACATAGCCAAGATCCATCGCGATATCAAAAATCGGTCGCTGCGTTGAGCGTAACGCCTGCGCCGCCAGCAGTAATCTGCGCTGACGAATGTACTCACCCAGGGTTTGATGCATAACCGTGCGGAACATTCTCTGTAAATACCATTTCGAATAGCCCGACTTTTTAGCGACCACATCGATGTTCAACGGTTGATCGATATGATCATCAATCCATTCAATAAGTGTCTGAATAATCTGCTGATGCGACATAAGGTTGCCCCTCTGTAGATACAACTTTCTTGGTTGATTCGTCGTTTTCTCTGCGGGGGAGTATAATTCCTCAAGTTAACTTGAGGTAAAGAGGTTTTATGGAAAAGAGATTGCCGCGTATTAAAGCGCTTTTAACCCCCGGCGAAGTGGCAAAGCGAAGCGGTGTTGCGGTATCGGCGCTCCACTTCTATGAAAGCAAAGGGTTAATTAAAAGCATCCGTAACGGCGGAAACCAGCGCCGCTATACCCGTGACGTTCTCCGTTATGTGGCGATTATCAAAATTGCGCAACGAATCGGCATTCCCCTGGCGACGATAGGTGAGGCGTTTGGGGTGTTGCCGGAGGGCAACACGCTGAGCCCGAAAGAGTGGAAAGAGCTCTCCTCCCAGTGGCGTGAAGAGCTGGACAGACGTATTCATACGCTGGTTGCGCTGCGCGATGAACTGGACGGTTGTATCGGCTGCGGCTGTCTGTCCCGCAGCGACTGCCCGTTGCGGAACCCTGGCGACAGGCTGGGCGAGCAGGGGACAGGGGCGCGGCTGCTGGAGGAGGAGTAAGTCTCTGCGGCCTGCGCGTCGGGTGGCGGCTGCGCCTTACCCGACCTACAAAAACCACATTCTCGAACGTAGGCCGGGTAAGGCGCAGCCGCCACCCGGCATACACACGCACCCTATAAAGAACTAAAGCGCCACTAAGGGCGCTTTAGTTTTTCCCGGTCTTTGTCTTTCTCTCTATCCCGCTGGTTCACGGGAGGGTTTCCCCCGACATCAGCACCCCTCGTGTCGAGCTGGTTGGTGAGGTTCCGGATTGTGCTGACACTTTAATTCTATGCAAGCCCCGTTTTTTCGCCAGCGTCGCTGACCGGTTTTTAGCCGAATTTTTTTCGCGGTGTTGTTCAATTTTCTATAGTTAAAAAGTATGAATCACAGGAGAAGACCATGCTCACGGTACATCACCTTAACCAGTCGCGCTCACATCGTGTGATCTGGGCGCTGGAAGAACTCGCCCTGCCTTATGAGATCGTTCACTACCAGCGCGAAAAGAACATGCTGGCGCCGGAGGCTCTCAAAAAGGTGCATCCGTTGGGCAAATCACCCATCATCGAAGATAACAGACTTATCCTCGCGGAATCGGGTGCCATTCTGGAATACCTCCAGGAAACCTATGATGCCGAATCGCGCCTTAAGCCGTTAGATCCGGCGCATAAGGTGCAATACCGCTTCTGGCTGCATTACGCGGAAGGATCGCTGATGCCACTGCTGTTAATGAAGCTGGTTTTCAACAGCCTCGGCAAGCCGCCCGTGCCGCCAGGCATCCGACTCCTGGGCAAGGCGCTGGGTAAGGGGGTGCAGAAAGCGTATCTCAATCCCCAGCTGGAAACGCATGCGCGCTTTATTGATTCGCATCTCGCTCAAAACAGCTGGTTTGCCGGGGACGCGCTCAGCATGGCCGACATTCAGATGAGTTTCCCGATCTTTGCCCTGCTGGCGCGTGGGGGCATCGACAATCTGCCGCATATTGAGGCCTGGAAGCAAAAGGTCGATAACAGTCCCGGCTGGAGGCGAACCCTGGAACAGGGTGGGCCATTATCCATCCCGGGTGAGGATTAAATGTAAACAAATTGCGCATAGACGATAACGTTTGCGCATCCTCTGTTTATTTCTTCAGCGTCATAAGCGAATTTTAGTGAAAAACGATAAAGTTCAGTTGAAAAGGGCGGTGTTTAGGCTGGATAATCGTTTGCCTTAATTTGACCACCCGTTTTTAAGCGCGGAGCTAAACGTTTGCTTTTTTTGTGACGCCCTTTCGTCGCAAACGCAAAACAAGGATTTGACGTATTAGCTGGCAGTGGCGTCTCCACCACGCTTATGAACGTTCTATAAAAACTCTCAGGGGATGTTTTCTATGTCTACGCCATCTGCGCGTACCGGCGGTTCACTTGACGCCATGTTTAAAATTTCGGCTCGCGGCAGCACCGTGCGTCAGGAAGTTGTTGCCGGTCTGACAACGTTTCTGGCGATGGTTTACTCCGTCATCGTTGTGCCGGGCATGCTGGGTAAAGCGGGCTTCCCGCCAGCAGCTGTTTTTGTCGCGACCTGCCTGGTAGCCGGTGTGGGCTCCATTGTGATGGGGCTGTGGGCGAACCTGCCGCTGGCGATTGGTTGCGCCATCTCTTTGACCGCGTTCACCGCGTTCAGCCTGGTGCTGGGTCAGCAGATCAGCGTACCGGTCGCACTCGGCGCTGTGTTCCTGATGGGTGTGCTGTTCACCATTATCTCTGCTACCGGCATTCGTAGCTGGATTTTGCGCAACCTGCCGCAGGGCGTGGCGCACGGCACCGGTATCGGCATCGGTCTGTTCCTGCTGCTAATCGCCGCTAACGGCGTGGGCCTGGTGATCAAGAACCCGCTGGACGGCCTGCCGGTGGCGCTGGGGCATTTCGCGAGCTTCCCGGTGATCATGTCGCTGATCGGTCTGGCGGTGATTATCGGTCTGGAAAAACTGAAAGTGCCGGGCGGCATTCTGCTGACCATTATCGGTGTATCCATTGTCGGCCTGATTTTCGATCCGAACGTTCACTTCTCCGGTATTTTCGCCATGCCGTCGCTGAGCGATGACAAGGGCAATTCTCTGATCGGCAGCCTGGATATCGTTGGTGCGCTTAACCCGGTAATCCTGCCAAGCGTGCTGGCGCTGGTGATGACCGCCGTGTTTGACGCAACCGGTACGATTCGCGCGGTGGCCGGTCAGGCTAACCTGCTGGATAAAGACGGTCAGATTATTGATGGCGGCAAAGCCCTGACGACTGACTCCCTGAGCAGCGTCTTCTCAGGACTGGTGGGCGCAGCGCCTGCGGCAGTGTATATCGAGTCCGCAGCGGGCACGGCTGCAGGCGGTAAAACCGGCCTGACGGCCATCACCGTCGGCGTGCTGTTCCTGCTGATCCTGTTCCTCTCTCCGCTCTCTTATCTGGTACCGGCTTACGCGACCGCGCCAGCGCTGATGTATGTCGGCCTGCTGATGCTGAGCAACGTGGCGAAGATCGACTTTGCGGATTTCGTGGATGCCATGTCTGGCCTGATTACCGCCGTGTTTATCGTGCTGACCTGTAACATCGTGACCGGCATCATGATCGGTTTCGCGTCGCTGGTCATTGGTCGTCTGGTCTCTGGTGAATGGCGCAAGCTGAACATCGGCACCGTGGTGATCGCCGTTGCGCTGGTGGCATTCTACGCAGGCGGCTGGGCCATCTAAGTTGTCCATTGATGCGAAAACGGGTGGCTCAGGCCGCCCGTTTTTATTTTCAGAGCTCATCCCGTTGCCTTTTGCGTTACTCTGAAGAAGATAGAATAAAAGGCACGACGCCTTCCGTAGTACATAAGTAACACAGCAAACAGGGAACGCATGGAAATCTTCTTCACAATACTCATCATGACCCTTGTGGTCTCATTATCCGGGGTGGTCACACGCGTACTGCCCTTTCAGGTCCCCCTGCCATTAATGCAAATTGCCATCGGCGCGCTGCTGGCGTGGCCGACGTTTGGCCTGCACGTGGAATTTGACCCCGAACTGTTCCTCGTGCTGTTTATTCCGCCACTGCTGTTTGCTGATGGCTGGAAAACGCCCACGCGCGAATTCCTTGAGCACGGGCGAGAGATCTTCGGACTGGCGCTGGCGCTGGTCGTCGTCACCGTCGTCGGGATTGGCTTCCTGATTTACTGGGCCGTACCGGGTATCCCGTTAATCCCCGCCTTTGCGCTGGCCGCCGTGCTCTCGCCAACCGATGCCGTGGCGCTTTCCGGCATTGTGGGTGAAGGTCGTATTCCGAAGAAAATCATGGGGATTTTGCAGGGCGAGGCGCTGATGAATGACGCCTCTGGTCTGGTCGCCCTGAAGTTTGCCGTGGCGGTTGCCATGGGGACGATGGTCTTTACCATTGGCGGCGCGACGCTGGAATTCTTCAAAGTGGCGATTGGCGGTATCCTCGCGGGCTTTGTGGTGAGCTGGCTGTATGGTCGCTCCCTGCGCTTCCTCAGCCGCTGGGGCGGTGATGAACCCGCCACGCAAATCGTACTGCTGTTCTTGCTGCCGTTTGCCTCCTACCTGATTGCCGAACATATTGGCGTATCGGGCATTCTGGCGGCGGTAGCGGCAGGGATGACCATTACCCGCTCCGGCGTGATGCGCCGCGCGCCGCTGGCAATGCGTCTGCGTGCCAACAGCACCTGGGCGATGCTGGAATTCGTGTTTAACGGCATGGTATTCCTGCTGTTGGGCCTGCAACTGCCGGGCATTATGGAGTCCTCGCTGATTGCGGCAGAGGCCGATCCGAACGTTGAAGTCTGGATGCTGTTTACCGACATCGTGCTGATCTACATGGCACTGATGCTGGTGCGTTTTGGCTGGCTCTGGACGATGAAGAAATTCAGCGTGCGCTTCCTGACGAAAAAGCCGATGGAGTTTGGCTCCTGGACCACACGCGAGCTGCTGATTGCCTCTTTCGCTGGCGTGCGTGGGGCGATCACCCTTGCCGGTGTGCTCTCTATTCCGCTGCTGCTGCCGACGGGCGATGTCTTCCCGGCGCGCTACGAGCTGGTGTTCCTGGCGGCAGGCGTGATCCTCTTCTCGCTGTTCGTGGGCGTGGTGATGCTGCCGATTTTACTGCAGCACATTGACGCCGGGGATTCGACCCAACAGCATAAAGAGGAGCGTATTGCGCGTGCGGCTACCGCCGAAGTGGCGATAGTCGCTATTCAGAAAATGGAAGAGCGTCTGGCGGCGGATACAGACGAGAACATCGATAATCAGCTGCTGACGGAAGTGAGTTCCCGCGTGATTGGTAACCTGCGCCGTCGGGCTGACGGACGTAATGACGTGGAAAGCTCGCTGCAGGAGGAAAACCTGGAACGCCGGTTCCGCCTGGCGGCGCTGCGTTCAGAGCGTGCCGAGCTGTACCATCTGCGTGCCACGCGGCAGATCAGCAACGAGACGCTGCAAAAGCTGCTGCACGATCTGGATTTGCTGGAAGCGTTGTTGATAGAGAATCAGTAGCGCGCTTTTGCCCGGTGGCGCTGCGCTTACCGGGCCTACATTCGAATCGTAGGCCGGGTAAGGCGAAGCCGCCACCCGGCACTATTCAGACTGCACCCAAAACCCCTCACAACACTGCAGCCATGCCTGTGCGCTATGCGACAGATACACCCCTTCACGCCAGATCATCCCTAACTGCCAGTGCAGCTCGCTCTCCAGCGGGACCCAGCGAAGCGTATTTTTATCCAGCCGCTCGCAAATCGGCTGCGGCAGAATGGCAATCCCCACGCCAGCCTGAACCATCGCGGCCAGAAAATCCCACTGACCGCTGCGCACCGCAATGCGTGGCTTCACATTATGTTGGTTAAACAGCGTCATCAGCTGGCGGCTTAAGGCGAAGTCTTCGTTGTAGATCAGCAACGGATGTTCGCCGAGCAGTTCGGGTTTCACCGAGTCAATTTTCAGCCAGTCACCGGAGCGCGGTACGAGCACGCACAGCGGATGGCTGAACAGCGGCAGCGTCGCCAGACCGCTCTCTTCCTCTACGGGGAGGGCCGTCATCGCCACATCCAGCTCGCCGTTCATCACGGCCTGCTGGACGGTCAGGCCGCCAAATTCAGAAATTTTTAGCTCAACGCCGGGGTAGCGCTGACGAAAGAGGCTAATCGGCCCGGCCATCATCATGCCGACCATCGGCGGAATGCCAAGACGTAATAGCCCTTTGGTAAGGTGGTTGATATCCGCAAGCTCAGCCTCAAGCTGGCGGAACTCAGCCAGAATCGCCAGCCCGCGCTCGAAGACCACGCGCCCGGTATCCGTCAGCAGCAGCTTGCGTCCGTCACGAAGCAGCAGGGTACAGTTCAGCTCGTCCTCAAGGTTTTTCAGCATCTTGCTGATGGTCGGCTGGGTAACGAACAACTTCTCCGCTGCGCGGGTAAAACTTTGCTGGCGAACCACCTCGACAAAATAGCGCAGCGTTCTTATGTCCATGATTATTCCTCGAAACTATACCTTCGATGATTTTAATTCATTTCTGTCCCTGACGTGCGCTCACTATACTGGCGCCTCGTCTCAATTTTGAGGAAAACCCCCATGGCCGTGGCGTTAAGTCGTGTTACGCCTGCCGTTGTGCAACGACTCCAGGTACCGGTTCAGGTACTGCTCTATGCCGGACTGTTTGTTTTCGCAGAATATCTTGTCGACTGGCTGCACCTGTCTTTACCCGCCAACCTGGTCGGGATGGTGCTAATGCTAACGCTGATCCTCTGTCGCGCGTTGCCCCTTAGCTGGGTGCGAGCCGGCGCGCGCTGGCTGCTGGCGGAGATGCTGCTGTTCTTCGTGCCTGCGGTGGTCGCGGTGGTGAACTATGCCCAGCTGCTGATGGTCGACGGCTGGCGCATCTTCGCGGTTATCGCCCTGAGTACGCTGATGGTATTGGGCGCCACTGCCTGGGTGGTGGATAAAGTCTATCGCTATGAAATCAGCAGGCAGAAGCATGACTAACGTTCAGATAAGCGTGCTGTGTCTGATTGCGACCATCGTAATCTATTTTGCCAACAAGCGTTTGTACCGCCGCTTTCGCGCGCTGCCGCTCATGCCGCTGGTGTTCACCCCCATCCTGCTGGTGCTCATGCTGGTCTTCGGCCATATTTCCTGGCAGAACTACATTGGGGAATCCCATTGGCTGCTGTGGCTGCTCGGCCCGGCCACCATCGCCTTTGCCGTTCCCGTGTACGACAACCTGAATATTATTAAACGCCACTGGATGTCGCTTAGCGCAGGCGTTCTGACTGCCACGGTGGTGGCGGTGTGTAGCTCGGTCTGGCTGGCGCGGCTGTTTACGCTGCCCGATGAAATTCAGCGCAGCCTGGCCGTGCGTTCGGTGACGACGCCGTTTGCGCTGGCAGCGGCTAAACCGCTTGGCGGGCAGCCGGATCTGGTGGCGCTGTTTGTGGTCGTGACGGGCGTCTTTGGCATGGCGGTGGGCGATATGCTCTTTTTGCGGCTTTCTATTCGGGAGGGGATGGCGAAAGGGGCAGGGTTTGGCGCGGCGTCTCATGGCGCAGGTACGGCGCGTTCGTATGAGCTGGGTCAGCAGGAAGGCGTGGTGGCAAGTCTGGTGATGATGCTCTCTGGCGTGACGATGGTGCTTATCGCACCGCTGGTGGCATGGGTGATGTTTTAAACTCCCCGGCCTGAGAGACCGGGGAGAAAGGCTTAGTGTGCGCGGCCCTGTTCAACGCCCAGGCCGGTTTGGGAGCGAATAAACTGGGCGCGGAATTTCTCACGCTCCAGGTTACCTTCCGGCGAGTTGTCGGTGGCCGAGAAGACCCAGATACCAATAAACGCCACGGCAATCGAGAACAGCGCCGGATACTCATACGGGAAAATGGCGCTTTCGTGACCGAGGATCTGTACCCAGATGGTCGGGCCCAGAATCATCAGGATCACCGCCGTCAGCAGCCCCAGCCAGCCGCCAATCATCGCCCCACGGGTGGTCAGTTTTGACCAGTACATGGAGAGCAGGATGATCGGGAAGTTACAGCTCGCCGCAATCGAGAAGGCCAGCCCCACCATAAAGGCGATGTTCTGCTTCTCGAACAGAATACCGAGCAAAATGGCGACCACACCCAGCACCAGCACGGTGATCTTAGAGACTTTCAGCTCGTCACGTTCGCTTGCCCCTTTACGGAACACGTTGGCGTAGAGGTCGTGCGAGACCGCAGAGGCACCGGCCAGCGTCAGTCCCGCTACTACGGCAAGGATGGTGGCGAAGGCCACGGCAGAGATAAAGCCGAGGAACAGGTTACCGCCCACCGCGTCGGCCAGATGCACCGCCGCCATGTTGTTGCCGCCAATCAGCGCACCCGCCGCGTCTTTAAACGCCGGGTTTGCCCCTACCAGCATGATCGCGCCAAAGCCGATGATAAAGGTCAGGATGTAGAAATAACCCATAAAGCCGGTGGCGTAGAAGACGCTCTTACGCGCTTCACGCGCATCGCTCACGGTGAAGAAACGCATCAGAATGTGTGGCAGGCCCGCGGTACCGAACATCAGGCCGAGACCGAGGGAGAGTGCGGATATCGGATCTTTCACCAGCCCGCCCGGGCTCATGATTGCCTCTCCTTTTGGATGAACCGCCATCGCTTCGGTAAACAGGTTATTGAAGCTGAACCCGACGTGCTTCATCACCATAAAGGCCATAAAACTGGCGCCGAACAGCAGCAGGACCGCTTTGATAATCTGTACCCAGGTGGTCGCCAGCATGCCGCCGAACAGGACGTACATCACCATCAGGACGCCAACCAGTACCACGGCGATGTGGTAGTTCAGACCGAACAGCAGTTCGATCAATTTACCTGCCCCGACCATCTGCGCAATGAGGTATAGCGCAACCACCACCAGCGAACCGCAGGCGGAGAGGGTGCGAATAGGCCCCTGTTTCAGGCGATAGGAGGCCACGTCAGCGAAGGTATAGCGCCCGAGGTTGCGCAAGCGCTCGGCAATGAGGAACAGGATGATCGGCCAGCCGACGAGGAAGCCCAGGGAGTAGATCAGGCCGTCGTAGCCGGAGGTATAAACCAGCGCGGAGATCCCGAGGAACGAGGCGGCAGACATAAAGTCGCCCGCTATCGCCAGCCCGTTCTGAAAACCGGTAATGTTGCCGCCCGCGGTGTAATAATCATTACGGGAGCGCACGCGCTTCGACGCCCAGTAAGTGATGTACAGCGTCAGCAGGACGAAAATCAGGAACATCACAATCGCCTGCCAGTTAGTCGGCTGACGCTGAACGTCGCCGGTGATGGCATCCGCCGCGTGGGCGGCAAAAGGAAGTGTGGCGGCAAGCGCCGTCAGGATCCGCTTCATGATGCTTTTACCTCTTGCAGTACCGCTCTGTTGAGACGATCGAATTCACCGTTCGCGCGCCAGACGTACACGCCGGTCAGCAAGAAGGAGATCACAATCACGCCAATGCCAATAGGAATGCCGCGCGTGACGCTGGTGCCCGCGTGCAGCGGGGTGCCCAGCCAGTGCGGAGCAAAGGCGATCAGCATAATAAAGCCGACGTAGATAATCAGCATGATGATAGAAAGGATGAAGGCAAACCGTTGCCGTTTTTCGACGAGCTCCCTGTAGTGCGCACTATTCTCTATCTGCTGACAAATATGGTCATTCATCACAGAGTCTCCAAAGGTAAGGTTGGTTTGTTTTTAGTCCCCTCTCCCCTTTGGGGAGAGGGTTAGGGTGAGGGGAGAG
>NZ_JBMKHA010000016.1:0-36999 GCF_049238365.1 Enterobacter cloacae complex sp. IR53030 | reverse complement strand
CCCCCCCCCCCCCCCCCCCCCCAGGAAGGTGCGGTCTGATGCCCTCACCCCGGCCCTCTCCCACGGGGAGAGGGAGAAAAAACTAGGAAGGCATTGCGATGGACTGCTTCTCTTCGAGCAGTTTTTCCACCACGCCAGGATCCGCGAGCGTTGAGGTATCACCGAGGTTGCTGGTATCCCCCGCCGCGATTTTGCGCAGGATACGGCGCATAATCTTGCCGGAGCGGGTTTTCGGCAGCGAGTCGGTCCAGTGCAGCACGTCCGGCGTAGCAAGCGGGCCGATCTCCTTACGTACCCAGTTGCGCACCTCGGCGTACAGCTCGGGTGACGGCTCCTCGCCGTGGTTTAGCGTGACGTAAGCGTAAATCGCCTGGCCTTTGATGTTGTGCGGGATCCCGACAACGGCGGCTTCAGCAATTTTCGGATGCGACACCAGCGCCGATTCAATTTCAGCCGTCCCCAGACGGTGGCCAGAAACGTTGAGCACGTCATCCACGCGACCGGTGATCCAGTAATAACCGTCTTCATCACGGCGCGCGCCGTCGCCGCTGAAGTACATGTTTTTAAAGGTCGAGAAATAGGTCTGCTCAAAGCGTTCGTGGTCGCCGAACAGGGTACGCGCCTGGCCTGGCCACGAGTCGACGATCACCAGGTTGCCTTCGGTGGCCCCGTCCAGCGGGTTGCCCTCGTTATCCACCAGCGCAGGCTGTACGCCGAAGAATGGGCGCGTGGCAGAACCGGCCTTCAGCTGTGTGGCGCCAGGCATAGGGGTGATCATGAAGCCGCCGGTTTCGGTCTGCCACCAGGTGTCCATCACCGGGCATTTTTCATTGCCGATTTTCTTCCAGTACCACTCCCAGGCTTCGGGGTTAATGGGTTCACCCACGGAACCGAGGATGCGCAACGAAGAGCGGTCAGTGCCTTCGATGGCCTTATCGCCTTCCGCCATTAACGCGCGGATCGCCGTTGGCGCGGTGTAGAGAATGTTGACCTGGTGCTTGTCGACTACCTGACACATACGCGCCGGGGTCGGCCAGTTTGGCACGCCCTCAAACATCAGCGTGGTGGCACCGCAGGCCAGCGGGCCGTAGAGCAGGTAGCTATGCCCGGTCACCCAGCCCACGTCGGCGGTACACCAGTAGATGTCGCCCGGGTGGTAGTCGAAAACATATTTAAAGGTCGTGGCCGCATAAACCAGATAACCGCCGGTGGTGTGCAGCACGCCTTTCGGTTTACCGGTTGAACCGGAGGTGTAAAGAATGAACAGCGGATCTTCAGCATTCATCTCTTCCGGCTGATGCTGGTCACTCGCTTTCTCGATCAGGTCACTCCACCACAGGTCACGTCCCTCGTTCCAGTCGATCTTACCGCCGGTACGCTTCAGCACGATAACGTTACTGACCGTTTTGACATTCGGGTTTTTCAGCGCTTCATCGACGTTTTTCTTCAGCGGGATACCGCGTCCGGCGCGCACGCCTTCATCGGCGGTGATCACCAGTTTTGAACTGGAATCGACAATACGGCCTGCAACGGCTTCCGGCGAGAACCCGCCGAAGATAACCGAGTGAATTGCGCCGATACGCGCGCAGGCCAGCATAGCAACCGCGGCTTCCGGCACCATTGGCATATAGATAGCCACCACATCGCCCTTTTTAATGCCTTTTTCCAGCAGGACGTTGGCGAAACGGCAGACGTCGCGATGCAGTTCTTTATAGGTAATGTGTTTGCTCTGTGAGGCATCGTCGCCTTCCCAGATGATGGCGGTTTCATTCCCGCGTTCGGCAAGATGACGATCCAGGCAGTTCGCCGCCAGGTTCAGCGTGCCATCTTCATACCATTTGATGGAGACGTTGCTGGGCGCAAAGGAGGTGTTTTTCACCTTCTGATAAGGTTTGATCCAGTCAAGGATGTGTCCCTGCTCGCCCCAGAAGGCGTCAGGGTGGGAAACTGATTGCTGATATTTCTCGTGGTACTGCTCCGGGGTGATCAGGCAACGGTCCGCAATGTTTGCGGGAATGTCGTGTTTATGTATTTGGCTCATGGCTTTTTTTCTCCTTGTAAGATGTTAATAATATGTCGCAAAAACGTTAATAGTAGGGGCTTTACAAGCTTTGTTTATTATTTGGGCTACAGATCACGCATTGTTTGAAGAGGTTGAAAAACGAGCGAATGAAACTTTGAAGGGAAATAATTCAGCCTGACGATTATTCGCATTTAGATTTAAAAAAGCGTTTTTATAACAAATGGTTATTTATCAGGATAATGACAAACTCGCGTTATACCGTCATTTTCCAGTGAAATGCGTCGTTCTTTAAGGCTTGCGCAACAGGTCGCGCAAATGATACTCATACGCCGCGTTAAAAAATCCCATAAACCAACGCAACACAATTCATACCCTTTCAGTATGTCTCCATATTCATGCAGTTTTGCTGGTGCGGAGATTTCATTGAGGAAGTCAGTTTCTATGAAAAACGTTAAAGTCAGCCTGGCCTGGCAGATCTTGCTAGCCCTTGTGCTGGGCATCTTGCTGGGCAGTTATCTCCACTATCATAGCGACAGCCGCGAATGGCTGATTGCCAACCTGCTCTCCCCGGCGGGCGATATCTTTATTCATTTGATCAAGATGATCGTGGTGCCGATTGTGATCTCGACGCTGGTGGTCGGCATTGCCGGGGTCGGTGACGCGAAACAGTTAGGCCGTATCGGTGCGAAAACCATTCTCTATTTCGAAGTGATCACTACGGTTGCGATTATTCTGGGGATTACCCTGGCAAACGTGTTCCAGCCAGGTTCCGGGATCGATATGTCGCAGCTGGCCACGGTGGATATTTCGAAATACCAAAGCACAACGGCGGAAGTGCAGAGCCATGCGCACGGCCTGATGGACACGATCCTTTCACTGGTGCCGACCAATATCGTGGCGTCGATGGCGAAAGGCGAGATGTTGCCGATCATCTTCTTCTCGGTGCTGTTTGGCCTGGGGCTCTCCTCGCTGCCTGCCACGCACCGTGAACCGCTGGTCACCGTCTTCCGCTCTATCTCCGAAACCATGTTCAAAGTGACCCACATGGTGATGCGCTACGCGCCGGTTGGGGTGTTCGCACTGATTGCGGTGACCGTGGCAAACTTCGGCTTTGCCTCCCTGTGGCCGCTGGCGAAGCTGGTGATCCTGGTGCACTTCGCCATCCTGTTCTTTGCACTGGTGGTGCTGGGCATTGTGGCGCGCCTGTGCGGGCTGAGCATCTGGATCCTGATCCGTATCCTGAAAGATGAGTTGATTCTGGCGTACTCCACGGCAAGCTCTGAGAGCGTGCTGCCGCGCATTATTGAGAAGATGGAGGCTTACGGTGCGCCTGCCTCTATTACCAGCTTCGTGGTGCCGACCGGCTACTCTTTCAACCTGGACGGTTCAACGCTGTACCAGAGTATCGCCGCTATCTTTATTGCGCAGCTGTATGGCATTGACCTGTCGCTGTGGCAGGAGATCGTGCTGGTGCTGACCCTGATGGTGACGTCTAAAGGTATTGCAGGCGTACCGGGCGTTTCGTTCGTTGTGCTACTGGCGACGCTGGGCAGCGTGGGTATTCCGCTGGAAGGTCTGGCGTTTATCGCCGGTGTCGACCGTATCCTCGATATGGCGCGTACGGCGCTGAACGTGGTGGGGAATGCCCTGGCGGTGCTGGTTATCGCCAAGTGGGAACACAAATTCGACCGTAAAAAAGCGCTGGCGTATGAACGCGAGGTGCTGGGGCGTTTTGATAAGACGGCCGATCGGTAACATCTTATGCCCGGTGGCGCTGCGCTTACCGGGCCTACGGGTTTTGTAGGCCGGGTAAGGCGAAGCCGCCACCCGGCGCTTTACTCCCCGCTCAACGCATCAAACTCTTCACATCCCGTATCAAACCCTTCCGTACAGCTCAGGTTCAACCAGTAAAGCGCTTTCTGCTTATTCGGCGTGATAAACCCCTTCTCGCCCTGTCTGAACAGCATTCCCGCCCAGTACTCCGCATAGCCCGTTCGCGACAGGGTAGAACTTCGCTTGAACCACGACGCGGCCCGCACGTCATCCTGAGCCACCTCAACGCCGTTGGCATAGATCAGCCCCAGCAGCAGCTGCGCGTCTACCGCCGAATCGTTGTCGATATCTTCAGTCGCCGTTTGCAGGAGCTTAATGGCCTGGGGATAGTCGGTTTGACCGGCCTGAGTGTTGACCAGCACGCGTGCCAGCATGATCGCGCCGCGTTTGCTGCCTGCAATGTTTGCCTGCTGCGCCAGAGCCTTGGCCTGCGCGTAATCCCCCTGCGTAAAGTGAATTTGCGACAACAGCGCCATGGCATCGACATCGCCACCTTTTGCGGCTTTTTCGGCCCACCGCGCGGCCTGTGTGCGGTCCCCCGAGCTGAAGTAGGTATCAGCAAGATAATACTGGGCGCGGGCATCGCCCGCTTCCGCCTGCTTCAGATACTGGCTGCCTATCTCATCCGCGCAGGCGAACGAGGTTATAAAGAATAACAACAGAAAAATGGCTTTCATGGATTCTTATCTTCTGGGTACACGCCGCGCAGTATAATCGCGGTGGCGGAAATAAAAAAAGGGAGTGAATATATCACTCCCTTTGTTCATTAATTAATTACCCGCTTCAACCCATTGCGCTTTCACGCAGTCGGGCTTTCAGCTTGTTATATTCGTCAATCACATACTGTTCGGCAGCGTGTTGATCCGCAATGGGCTCCACGTTGACGGCACAATATTTATACTCCGGCGTTTTGGTTATCGGGCTTAAGTTCTCCGTCACCAGTTCGTTACAGGCACCAATCCACCACTGGTAGGTCATATAGACCGCCCCTTTGTTGGGACGATCGCTTACCTGCGCACGGGTGATGATTCGCCCTTTGCGCGAGTTCACCCATACCAGCGCCTCATCCTCAATACCCAGGCGTTCCGCGTCAGCAGTGTTGATCTGCGCGTAGCCGGGTTCATCTGCCAGCGCGGCCAGCGCGGCGCAGTTCCCGGTCATTGAGCGACAGGAGTAGTGGCCTACTTCGCGCACGGTGGAGAGCACCATCGGATACTCGTCGGTGAGTTTATCTATAGGTGCGACCCAGTCGCAGGTGAAGAACTGCGCCAGCCCGTTCGGGGTGTCGAACGTCTCTTTAAAGAGGTATGACGTCCCCTGGTCGGCTTCCGACTCATCGCGGCATGGCCACTGGATATACCCCAGCTCACCCATTTTTTCATAGGTGGCACCGTAGAAGTCCGGGCACAGATGCCGCAACTCGTCCCAGATCTCCTGAGTGTTGTTGTAGTGCATCGGGTAGCCCATACGGGTGGCGATTTCGCTGATGATCTGCCAGTCGGTTTTCAGATCCCACTTCGGTTCGACCGCTTTGAAGAAGCGCTGGAAACCGCGGTCAGCCGCCGTGTAGACGCCTTCATGCTCACCCCATGACGTCGACGGTAAAATCACATCCGCCGCCGCCGCGGTTTTGGTCATGAAGATGTCCTGGACAATCACCAGCTCCAGATCCTCAAACCCTTTACGTACCGCAGAGAGTTCGGCATCGGTCTGGAGCGGATCTTCACCCATGATGTAGGCCGCACGCACTTCACCGTGCGCCGCACGGTGCGGCAGCTCGCTGATGCGATAGCCGGTGTGTTCCGGCAGGCTTTCGACCCCCCAGGCTTTCGCGAATTTCTCGCGGTTTTCCGGGAATTTGACGTACTGATAGCCCGGATAGGTATCCGGCAGCGCGCCCATATCGCAGGCCCCCTGAACGTTATTCTGGCCGCGTACCGGGTTGACGCCGACGTGGGCCTTGCCCAGGTTACCCGTCAGCATGGCGAGGCTGGTCAACGAACGCACGGTTTCCACGCCCTGGTAGAACTGGGTCACGCCCATGCCCCACAGAATGGCGGCGGTTTTCGCCCCGGCGTACATGCGTGCGGCCTGGCGGATCTCCTGTGCGCTGACGCCGGTTATCGCTTCAACGGACTCTGGCGTATAGCCTTCGACAATTTTACGATACTCTTCAAACCCTTCCGTGCGGCTGGCCACAAACGCCTGGTCGTACAGATTCTCCTCAATAATGACGTGCCCCATCGCATTCAACAGCGCGATGTTCGAGCCGTTTTTCAATGCGATGTGCATATCTGCAATGCGCGCGGTTTCAATTTTGCGCGGATCGCAGACGATGATTTTCGCCCCGTTCTGTTTGGCGCGAATAACATGGTTCGCGACGATAGGGTGAGAATCCGCCGGGTTATAGCCGAAAATAAACACCAGATCGGTGTTGTCTATCTCGTTGATGGCATTACTCATTGCGCCGTTACCGACCGACTGGTGCAGACCTGCAACCGATGGGCCGTGTCAGACGCGAGCGCAGCAGTCGACGTTATTGGTTCCAATAACGGCGCGTGCGAATTTTTGCATCACATAGTTGGTTTCATTCCCAGTCCCGCGTGAGGAACCGGTCGTCTGAATCGCATCCGGGCCGTACTTGGCCTTGATGGCGCTGAGGCGCGTGGCGACGTAATCGAGCGCCTCGTTCCAGCTGACGGCTTCCAGCTTGCCACCGCGCTCGCGGCGGATCATAGGGGTTTTCAGGCGCGGGGTGAGGATTTGGGTATCATTGATAAAATCCCAGCCGTAATACCCTTTCAAACACAGCGTGCCCTGGTTGGTTTTCCCCTGTGCGGCCTCCGCCCGGACGATTTTGCCGTTATCGACCACCAGGTGGATCTTGCAACCTGAGGCACAATAAGGGCAAACCGTGACGACTTTTTTCATCAGTCTGCTCCAGTTAATCGAATCTTTCGCACCGACTAATGCAGCTTCTATGCCATGTTTTTAGTAGGGGTAATTGCGCGCTTTACGGCGTATTCCTGCCCACAACCCTGACGAAAAGCAGACCATCGTCAAAATTGACGTGTCGAATGGGCAGGGTATGTGACATGGGTTGAATTTCCGTCACGGAAAACGCCCTTTCACTGGAGCTGACGGCAGAATGGTTCAGACTTAACATAATCCCCTGACGGAAGCATATGATGAAACCGGCGATTCTGGTGGTTGATGACGATTTGGCAGTGTGCGAACTGCTGCAGGATGTGCTGAGTGAACACGTCTTTGACGTGCTTGTCTGCCATAACGGCCAGGATGTGCCGGGCCGGGTACAACAGACGCCGGAGATCGCCCTTGTCCTGCTGGATATGATGCTGCCGGATATCAATGGGTTACAGGTTTTGCTGCAGTTGCAAAAGCAGCGTCCGGCGCTACCGGTGATCATGTTAACCGGGTTGGGCAGTGAATCCGACGTGGTAGTGGGGCTGGAGATGGGAGCCGACGACTATATTGGCAAACCGTTTAATCCGCGCGTGGTGGTTGCCCGGGTTAAAGCGGTCCTGCGTCGGACCGGCGTGCTGGCCGCAGAAACGCCAATGCCACGCGTAGCGGGGATAACCTTCGACAACTGGACGCTGGATACCTCCCGATGTGAACTGATTGATCCGCAGCGTAACGTCGTGCCTTTGACCCAGGGGGAATATGGCCTGCTGCTGGCGCTTACGCAAAATGCCCGCCGGGTACTCAGCCGCGATCAACTGCTGGAACTCACCCACAGCGAAAGCACGGAGGTGTTTGACCGGACTATCGACGTGCTGATCATGCGTCTGCGCCGGAAAATCGAGGTCAACCCGCATCAGCCAGCCCTCATCAAAACCATTCGTGGGCTGGGCTACGTGTTTGCCACCGATGTTTCCCACAGTGAAAAAGCAGCCTAAGTCTTCTCTTTGATAAACAACTGCAGCTCGGCCAGCGTTTTCGCGCCGTCGATCGCGTTGGCGGCCAGCAGGCTTGCCCGTGCACAGGCGTGTGCCAGATAAATGCTCTCCGTGAGCGGCAGTGATTCATGACAACCGTATAAAAAACCCGCGCAAAACGCGTCGCCCGCGCCGACGCTGCCGACAATCTCTTTTTGCTCGAGTAACCATGAGGGGATCCATCGGCCTTGCTCACCCGGAGCTTCACCCCATGCGCCTTCCGGGCAGTGGATCACCACCCGCTGACGAACGCCTGCCGCCAGCAGCTGCGATGCGGCTTCGGCGATAAGGGCGATATTCAGCGCACCGTTGGCGTCGCGCATCTCCAGCCCGCTAAACTCACCGGCCTCCAGCTCGTTAATCACCAGATAATCGAGATGACGCAGGGCAGGGAGCACCAGCGGCTGGTAGCGCGGGTCGCCCTTGCGGGAAACCAGATCAAGCGAGGTTTCATACCCCTGGTCGCGCATTTGCGCCAGCAGCCGTGCGCTGCGAGTGCCAAATTCATCATCCGGCATGTCCAGGCTGTCGAGCAGCAGCAGGTAACCGAGATGGAAGATCTTCATTGAACCCTCCAGGCGATCGAAGGCGGGAAGATCCAGCAGGCGGTTCGCGCCCGGCGAGTGGAAAAAGGTGCGTTGTCCGCTGGGGTCGGTCATCACCTGAGACATCGAGGTCGGGGCGAAAGTGGTGCGCTGCACGCGCTGGCGGTTGACGTGATACTGATCGAGCATCGCCAGAACGTAATCTCCGTCACTGTCCTCCCCAACCAGCCCCACCGCCTGCAGCGGCAGGCCGACATGCATTTTCGCCAGCGTCAGCAGAACGTTAAGCGGCGCGCCGCCCGTGGAACGTTCGCTGTGGGTGATTTCCGCCAGCCAGCCGCGTTCAGGCCACTGCACGATCTGATGGACGTGATCGACCAGCATGTTGCCAGCGGCGATAATGCCTTTGCGTTCCATTATGCCTGCCCCGCGCTGCCGAAGATGCGCATCTGCCCGGCGACCGTATCGGTAATGGCCTCTTCTATGCCCAGTAGCAGCTCGGCAAACTCATCGTACAGCGGCTGGCGGTTCGCCATGCGTTGATCAACGGCGGCGAGTGCGGCCTGTGACATGCCGGTATAGAAATTGATTTTATGAATGCCCAGCTCGATGGCGCGGCGGAAGTCGGCATCGCTAATCCCGGAACCGCCATGCAGCACCAGCGGCAGGCCCGTCTGCTGGCGAATAGCGTCCAGGCGCGGGAAATCGAGCTTCGGCTCGCCCTTGTATTTGCCGTGCGCGTTGCCGATGGCGACGGCCAGCGCGTCGATGCCGGTTTTATCGACAAATTCCCGCGCCAGCTTCGGGTCAGTGAAGAACGCTTCATCCGCATGCCCGTACAGCGCGCCGCCTTCATCACCACCTACCGCGCCCAGCTCTGCCTCTACCGACACGCCCACTGCGTGGCACATTTTTACCACTTCCCGCGTCTGGCGAATGTTCTCGTCATAGCTCAGCGTCGAGCCGTCGAACATCACGGAGCTGAACCCCAGGCGCAGCGCACGCATGACCGCCTCGAAGTGCAGGCCATGGTCGAGATTCAGCACCACGGGAATGTCATGACGGGCGGCTTCGAACTTGACCGCTTCGACAAGTGAATCGAGCGAGACATACTTAAAATGCACTTCGGCGATGTTGATGATAAACGGTGAACGCTCCTGCTTTGCGGCGGCGAACAAGGCGCGCAGAAAATGGGAGTCGAGCACGTTGAACGCGCCCAGCGCGTAGCGGTGTTCCCTGGCGTGTGCCAGACCGTCGGCAAGAGAGATCAATGGCATCATTTACTCCTTATATCCGAAACAGGTTGTATTCGTTGCACAGCACCAGCACCGCCGGTTCGTCTTCTTCGATGTTGTTATAGCGGGCAATGGGCTGCAAAAAGTGGTTGTCGTGCTCATCGTCATTCACCGATGACACCTCGCCGACCAGCACGTCACCAAACCCGCGCTCGCCCCAGAAACTGTGGTAAAGACAGGGCGTCAGGCAGATGCTTTCCCCTGGTGTGAGGCGCAGCTGGCTGCCGGGAGCATGCGTTTGCCGACAGCCGTCTATCGTGACGGTGACGTCGGTGTTTTCTGGCTCTTCATGCGCCCCGGCATTCCATAACTCAATGATGAGGTTCCCGCCGCCCCGGTTGATGATGTCTTCCCGCTTACGCCAGTGAAAATGCATCGGCGTTACCTGGCCGTCGCGCACATGCATGATTTTTTCAGCATAGCCTTTTTCATAAGGCATCCCGTTCGGCGATCCGTTACGCAGGGTAAACAGCGTTAACCCCTGGGCGGCAAAGTTGTTGCCGCCGAATGCCGTCACGTCCCAGCCGAGCTTAAGGTCGAACACTTCCTGCCATGCGGCCTGGTCAAGCCGCTGCCATTTTGTGGGGGGAAAGCTGGCAAACGGCGGGAGATGCACGTCATGCATGGAAAAGAACTGCCGTGTGTGGCCGAGGATCGCATTGATGTCGGAGCGTTTCATGGGGACTCCTTGAAAACAGTTCCCTCTCCCTGTGGGAGAGGGAAAAGGATCATTTAACCGTCCAGCCCTTATAGGTACCGACGTTCTTTTTATCGATCATCGTCACCGGGATCAGCACCGGTTCTTTCGGTGCCGGTTTACCCTGGAGAATGTCGTAGCCGATCTCGACCGCTTTTGCCGCCATCACCTGCGGATCTTGTGCCGGGGTTGCCACAAACAGGGAGTTTTCCCGCTTCAGCGCTTCTTCACCATCCGGGCTGCCATCCACGCCCACAATGAAGAATTCATTGCGCTGCGCCTGTTTTGCCGCCAGATCGGCGCCGATCGCGGTAGGATCGTTAATCGCGAATACGCCGTCGATCTTCGGATTGGCCGCCAGAAGAGAGGTCATGACTTCCAGACCGCCTTCACGGCTGCCTTTGGCATTCTGGTTATCCGAGAGCACCTTGATATCCGGATGTTTTTTGAATTCCATCTGGCAACCTTCCACACGGTTTTGCACCGCTGAGACCGGTGGTCCGTTGATGATCACCACATTGCCTTTGCCTTTCAGGCGGTCGGTAATGTACTTACAGGCCATTTCGCCCGCCTGGGTGTTATTGGAGGTGATGGTCGCATCGGCACCTTCCGCCGCCACGTCAACCGCCACGACCACGATCCCGGCATCCTTCGCGCGTTTCACCGCCGGGCCGATCCCTTTGGAATCCGCGGCGTTGAGGATGATCATGTCCACTTTCGCGGCGATAAAGTTATCGATCTGCGCCACCTGCTGACCGAGATCGTAACCGCTGGAGACCAGCGTCACTTTGACGTTATCGCCCGCCAGCTTGCGCGCTTCCAGCTCGGCACCTTTGGTGATCTGCACAAAGAACGGGTTGGCCAGGTCACCCACCGTCACGCCGATGGACTTCAGATCTTTCGCCTGCGCAAACGGCGTTGCGGCAAGCAGCGCGCCAGCACAGAGCGCGGTCACTAACGGTTTTAAACGCATATTGTATTCCTCGAAGCTGTAGGGTTTTGTTGTTATGCACTTTGATGGTGTCGGGTACGGTATTTGTCGATCAGCACCGCAATGATGATCACCGCCCCTTTGATCACCAGTTGCCAGAAGTAGGAGACGCCCATCAGCGTCATGCCGTTGTTGAGGGTGGCGATAATCAATGCCCCCACCAGCGTGCCGGTGATCGTGCCGATCCCGCCGACGAAGCTGGTACCGCCGAGGATCACCGCCGCAATCGCATCCAGCTCATAGCCGGTACCGAGGTTGCCGTTGGCGCTGTAAAGGCGTGAGGCGCTCATCACGCCACCGAGGCCGGAGAGCAGCCCGCTCATGCCGTAGACAAACAGCAGTACCACCCAGACCTTGATGCCCGTCAGGCGCGCCGCCTGCATGTTGCCGCCCACGGCGTAGATGTGAACGCCCAGCGTAGTGCGGCGCAGGATAAACCAGCAGATAGCAATGACCGCCAAAGCAATGACCACCAGCCATGGCACGGGACCGAGGTAGTTATTGCCGATCCACTCGAAGTTGATATTCGAGTTGATCACCGTGGTGCCGTCTGCCAGCAGGTAGGCCGCGCCGCGCAGCGCCGTATAGGTACCGAGTGTGACGATAAACGGCGGTAGCCCGGCAAAGGCCACCAGCGCGCCGTTGAACAGCCCCAGCACCATGCCGAGCATCAGCGCCGCCGGAATAGAAAGTCCGGCGAATTCCGGGATCAGCGACACCACCATTGCCGCAACGGCGGTAGTACCGAGAATCGACCCCACGGAGAGGTCAATCCCACCGGTTAAGATGATGAAGGTCATCCCCGCAGCCAGCACGATGTTGATTGACGCCTGACGGGTGATGTTGAGCAGGTTGCTCTCGGTGAAGAAGTTAGGGGCGATAAAGCCAAATACCGCCACGATCAGAATTAAAATAGGTAAAATGCCGATCGTTTGCATCAGATCGCTCATCAGCATTTTTTTGGCGGAGGCGGATTTCGCCACCTGCTGCGGATGGGTTGGAGTTGTCATAATTACACCGCCTGATGATGTGTGTCGTCCACGCCGGTTGCCAGCGTCATGATGTTTTCCTGAGAGATATCGCGCCCGTGGAGTTCACCCGCAATGCTGCCTTCGCGCATCACGTACACCCGGTCACTCATGCCCACCACTTCCGGCAGTTCGCTGGAGATCATCAAAATCGCCACGCCCTTACGCGCCATCTGGTTCATGATGCGGTAGATCTCGCTTTTCGCGCCAACGTCCACGCCGCGGGTGGGTTCGTCCAGAATCAGAATGCGCGGGCCTATCGCCACCCAGCGCGAGATCAGCAGTTTTTGCTGATTACCGCCGGACAGTCCGCCCGCGCGTACCTGTGAATGGGGCACACGAATGTTGAGCAGGGCGATAGCGTCATCGGAAATGGACTGGGCTTTTTTGCGGTTCAGCATGCCGAAGGTGGCATCGCGTTCCAGCGTCGCCATCGTGATGTTCTCCTGCGCCGCCAGCTCCAGAAACAGCCCCTGCTCCTTACGGTTCTCGGTGAGAAAACCGATCCCGTTTTCAATGGCCGCGCGCGGGGAGTGGATCACCACCGGCTCGCCGTCCACCTCAATCATGCCGCCTGTGGCTTTGCGCACGCCGAAAATCAGCTGCGCCAGCTCGGAACGTCCGGCACCGACCAGCCCGGCCAGCCCGACGATTTCGCCGGAACGGACCTGTAAACTGCACGGCCGCACTTTTTTACCGTCGGTAAGGTGGTGGACGTTCAGGCGCGGGCTGCCGAGAGGGATATCGCGCTCTTTGTTGAACAGATCGCTTAAGGGGCGGCCCACCATCATTTTCACCAGCTCGGAGGCGTTGAGCTTGTCGCGCGTCAGGCTGCCGACGTACTGCCCGTCACGCAGAACGCTGACGCGGTCAGAGAGTTCATACACTTCCGCCATGCGGTGGCTGATATAGATAATCGCCATGCCTTCATCGCGCAGGCGCAGAATCAGTTCAAACAGACGGTGGGTTTCGCGGGAAGAGAGGGCGGCGGTGGGTTCGTCCATCACCAGAATGCGGCTGTTGCGGTGCAGCGCGCGGGCAATTTCCACCTGCTGCTGTTCGGCGATGGTCAGCTTCATCACCCGATCGGTGGCGCTGAACTGGGCGCCGAGGCGATCGATCACCGCCTGCGCCTGGGCGGCCATCTCTTTACGCTGAACCAGCCCGCCGCGCGACAGTTCGCTGCCGAGGAAAATATTTTCCGCCACGGTCAGATTGGGGGCGAGCTGCATCTCCTGGTAAATCAAGGTAATGCCTGCGGCCAGGGCATCTTTCGGCCCTTTGATGTGAAACGGCTGTCCGTCGATCAGGATCTCACCGCGGGTGGCAGTGTAGGCACCTGCGAGGATTTTCATCAGCGTGCTTTTGCCCGCGCCATTTTCGCCCATCAGCGCGTGGATCTCACCGGGGAAAACCGTCAAATCCACGCCCTTGAGCGCGTGGAAATTGCCAAAGGTTTTGGCTATGCCGCGCATCTCTAAAACCGGGGTTCTGCTCATGGCGGATCTCCTGTGAATGTCGATATCTGCACTTCATCACAGGTGCGTAAATGCAAAATGTCAGAAGCTGTTCATATTTGTCATAGTTATGAATAGCTAACCGCCGTCACATTTCTCTTTTCCCTCTCCCCGTGGGGGAGGGCCAGGGTGAGGGCATCAGACCGCTAAGGAGCCTAAAGAGATGTCATCACGCCCCCCGTTTTTTACCAGTGCCCGTGGCCGCCTGCTGATGTTCAATCTGCTGGTTGTTGCGGTCACGCTGATGGTCAGCGGCGTGGCGGTGCTTGGCTTCCGTCATGCCAGCCAGATCCAGGAGCAGGTGCAGCAGCAAACGCTGGATGACATGACCGGCAGCATGAACCTCGCTCGCGATACGGCTAACGTGGCCACGGCGGCGGTGCGGCTGTCGCAGGTAGTCGGATCGCTGGAGTACAAAGGTGAGGCGGAGCGGTTAAAGCAGACGCAAACGGCATTGCGCCGCTCGCTGGAGCAGCTGGCCGATGCGCCGCTGGCGCAGCAGGAGCCGGCGCTGGTGGCGCGGATTATTCAGAGAAGCAATGAATTACAGCAAGGCGTGACGGGGATGCTGGAGCGCGGGCAGCGACGCCATCTGGAGCGTAACGCGCTGCTCAGTTCGCTCTACCAGAGCCAGAGTTACCTGCGTCATCTGCAGGACATCAACCGCCGTACTGGCAGCGATGTTCCGGATGCGCAGCTGCTGATGGAAATGGACAGGCTGATCGCCGCCGCCATCGAAACCCCTTCACCACGCGCCACGATACAGCAGCTGGATACGGTGACGGCGATGTTGCCCCAGCGCGCGACGCAGCCTGCGGTCAACGTTGTGCTGCCCGACTTTAACGCCGAGCTGCGTAAGCTTGCCCCGCTGTCGACGCAGCTGGCAGAGAGCGATCTGGCAATAAGCTGGTATATGTTCCACATCAAGGCGCTGGTGGCGATACTGAATAGCGATATCAATCAGTACGTTGAACATGTCGCGCAAGCCTCCCGGCTTCGCACGGCCCAGAGCCATCACGAGCTGCAATCCATTAGCGTTTTTATCAGTATTTTCGCCGTGCTGGCGCTGATCATCACCGGGTGCGCCTGCTGGTATATTTACCGTAACCTGGCCTCCAACCTGACGGCTATCTCCCGGGCCATGTCGCGCCTTGCCCGTGGCGAACAGGATGTTTCGGTGCCCGCATTGCAGCGGCGGGACGAGCTGGGCGAGCTGGCGCGCGCGTTTAACGTTTTTGCCCGCAACACTGCTTCGCTTGAGCACACGACGCGTCTGCTGAAAGAGAAAACGACGCAGATGGAGATCGACCGCATTGAGCGTCAGGGACTGGAAGAAGCGTTGCTCCACAGCCAGAAGATGAAGGCTGTCGGACAGCTGACCGGCGGGCTGGCGCATGATTTTAATAATCTTCTGGCGGTGATCATCGGCAGTCTTGAGCTGACCGACCCCGAATCAAAAGACGCGCCGCGTATCACCCGGGCGCTGAAGGCGGCCGAACGCGGCGCCATGCTGACCCAGCGCCTGCTGGCATTTTCCCGCAAGCAATCCCTGACGCCGCATACCGTTGAGATGAAACCGCTGCTGGAGAACCTGCGGGAACTGATGCGCCACTCCTTGCCTGTCACCCTGACTCTGGAGGTTGAAGCGCAAACCCCGGCATGGTCCGCATGGATAGACGTCGGCCAGCTGGAAAACGCGATTATCAATCTGGTGATGAACGCCCGCGATGCGATGGAAGGGCAAAGCGGCGTCATTAAAATTCGTACATGGAACCAGCGCGTGACCCGCAGCGACGGCCGCAGGCAGGATATGGTGGCGCTGGAGGTCATTGACCATGGTAGCGGTATGGCGCAGGAGGTGAAATCCCGGGTCTTTGAACCGTTCTTTACCACCAAACAGACCGGAAGTGGCAGCGGATTAGGGTTGTCGATGGTGTACGGTTTTGTGCGTCAGTCCGGGGGACGCGTGGAGATTGAAAGCGCGCCGGGGCAGGGCACCACCGTTCGGCTCCATCTGCCGCGCTCGACGTTTTCCACCGTGTCTGAAAGTGAGACGCTCCCGGCGACCACCTCCCCGGATAGCGAGCGGCTGGTGCTGGTACTGGAAGATGAGGCGGATGTCCGCCAGACCCTGTGCGAGCAACTGCATCAGCTAGGCTACCTGACGCTCGAAGCGGAGAATGGCGAGCAGGCCCTGAGCATGCTGGAGGCATCACCGGATATTGGCATGTTTATCAGCGACCTGATGCTGCCCGGAAGCCTCAGCGGAGCGGAGGTCATTAACCATGTGCGCAGTCATTATCCGCAGCTTCCGGTGCTGCTGATCAGCGGCCAGGATTTGCGGCCTACGCATAACCCTCAGCTGCCGGACGTTCAGCTACTGCGTAAGCCGTTTACCCGCGTACAGCTGGCACAGGCGCTGCGTAAGGTGATGGTAATTTGAGATTCCTCCGCTACTCCGGCACAGTCCCGTTGATTACCTTAACGCCAGTCCACCTGTGAGTCTGGCCTTATGAAACGTTACTTTTCCGCTCTGATATTGGGTCTGCTGTCACTCACCAGCCAGCTGGCCCACGCCGACGTGATTGATGATGCCATTGGCAACATTCAGCAGGCGATCAACGATGCTTATAACCCCGACAGCAGCCGTAATGACGACGATGACGATCGCTACGATCGCAGCCGTCAAAGCGACAGCCGTCAGTACGACGATCGCCGTCGGCAGCTCGAAGACAGACGCCGCCGTTTAGACGAGCGTCAGCGTCAGTTAGATGACGACAGGCGTCGACTGGAAGAGGATGAACGGCGGTTAGAAGACGATTACGATCGCGGCTAAAGCCTGGTGGCGCTTCGCTTACGCAGGCCTACAAAACCCTGGCCCGTAGGCCGGGTAAGGCGCAGCCGCCATCCGGCAAAACTCAGTCGAGTACCAGCACCATGCCGTCATACCCCGCTTCGATACCGTCCGGCAGCGGGTTGTTCATCATCCACACGTCAAACTGATGGCTGATGTGCGTGAGGATCACCTGCGGACAGCCAATCACCTCGTTTAACGCAACCACGGTGTTCAAATCACAATGGTTGCGCGGCGGCTCGTCACGCGGTTCATGACTGCAGTCGATGATTATCGCCTGCGGCTGATTGTTGAGCAGAAACTTCACCGTTTTTTCCGGTAATCCCGCCGTGTCTGAAAGCCACGCCACGCGGCTGTGGGCGGATTCCAGCAGATAGCCAAACGTCAGCTTCGAATGGTTGAGGGGCAGCGGCGTCACCCGCAGTCCCTGTAGCTCAAACACCACAAACGGTTCGACCGTATGACTGAAATCCAGGATCCCCGGATGTTTGAACAGGTCGTCACACCCCGCGTCGTCCGGTGGGCCGTAGACCGGAATCGTTGCACCCACGCCCCAGCGCAGGGGAAACAGCCCCTGAACGTGATCCATATGATAGTGAGTGAGTAAAAACTGCTGAAAACTGCCCGCGGGCCAGTCCTCCATCAGGTGTGGAATACCGGCGTCCAGCAACGTGACCGCATCGTTGTATTTGACCACCGCACTGCAGGGACGACGGCGATAATTTTCCTGCAAACGCGCGCGTCTACACGCCGCGCAGTCGCAGCCAAAGACGGGCACCAGCTGGGCACCGCCGGTGCCGGTTAACGTTATCGTCAGACTCATCACTCACCTCTACAGCGGTTTGGTGAAGCGGAAATGGCTCTGCGTATACCCTTCACGAAGATAGAAACGGTGGGCGTCCACGCGCTTCACGCTGGTGGAAAGTTCTGTCAACTCCGCGCCAGCCTGTCGTGCAACGTCCTCTGCCCAGGCGAGCAACTGGCTACCCACCTTTAACCCGCGCGCTTGCGGCATTACCACCAGCTCCTGGATCTCGCCGATCCAGCGGGCGTGATGGAGGTGAAACTGCATGTGCAGACCGATCATACCGATGACTTCCCCGTCCAGCTTGGCAAGCTGGTAGCGCATATTGTGATCCTGCAGATTAGCCAGATAGCCGGCATGAAACGCCTGGTGATCGAACTCTGCTTGCTTAAGTTCGCAGATGAGGGCGTACACGCTCTGCGCATCATCAGCAGTGGCGGGGCGAAGCTGGCAGTCAGGCATGCTGTTTCTCCTTCTGACGGATAAGGGATAAAAAGATCTCGACTGACTGTAGCAAACTTCCGTCGTTATTGAGGACATGGCAGCCTGAAGGGGTGTAGCGCGCCGCGCGCGCCAGCCGCTGGTCAATCTCACGCGCGTTTTCGCGCCCCCGGTTTTGCAGCCTGCTGCGCAGAACGTCCGGGGAAACCTGCAGGCAGATCGGCAGCAGGGCCGCTTCATATCGGGCTTTTGCCTGCGGCAGATGGGCGCGTGAGCCGTTGACCAGCACATCAAAACCCGCGTGCAGCCAGAGGTCGATCTCAATGCCGACGCCATAGTAGAAACCGTTAGCGTGCCAGCTCAGTGCCAGCAGGTTTTGCCCGGCGCGGGTGAAAAACTCCTGCTCGCTCAGGGCGATATGGTTTTCACTTCCGGCGTTCGCCGCGCGGGTAATATAGCGGTGCGCCACCAGCAGCTGTGAATGTTCCCGCTGCCGCAGGGCAGACAGCAGGCTGTCCTTACCGGAGCCGGACGGCCCCATCAACCAGATAAGTCTTCCCATCAGAACACCCTTTTTCCCTGACGCCAGACGTGGTCGATATGAATATGCTCGCCTTTGCGGTGGGCCAGCACCAGATCTGCCCGTTTTCCTTCGGCAATCTCACCGCGATCCTGAAGATTGAGTGCGGCGGCCGGGTTTTTGGTCACCAGGCGAATGGCCTGCGGCAGCGTAAAACGGTTCTCCTCATCGTCCGCGACCCGGAATGCCGCATCCAGCAGGCTGGCGGGGTAGTAGTCAGACGAGAGGATATCCAGCAGGCCGAGAGAGGCGAGCTTGCTTGCCGCCACGTTGCCGGAGTGCGAGCCGCCGCGCACGATATTCGGTGCGCCCATCAGTACGTTCATCCCGTGCTGACGCGACGCCTCTGCGGCTTCGAACGTAGTGGGAAATTCGGCGATCACGCTACCAAGCTGGTGGGATACACGCACATGATCGTGCGTGGCATCGTCATGGCTTGCCAGCGCAATATTGCGGTCACGGCACATTGCGGCAATCCTGAGACGGTTCGGCTGCGACCACTGTGCCGCAAGCGCCAGCTGTTCTTCTTCGTAGCGCGCCATCTCGGCATCGTTGAGCGAGTATTTGCCCTGATAGTATTCACGATACTTCTCAATATTGGCGAACTGACGCTGCCCCGGCGAGTGGTCCATCAGGGAGACCAGCGAGACAGGCTCGCGGCCCACCAGTTTTTCAAACAGCGGCAGGGTGGTGTGGTGCGGCAGCTCGCAGCGCAGGTGCAAACGGTGCTCGGCGCGGTTGAGGCCACGCTTTTGCGTCTCTTCCACGGCGTTAATCATCTTCTCCAGGTTTTCAAGCCTGTCGCCGCCGTCGCGCACGTCGCCAATCGCCACCGCGTCGAGCACGGTGGTAATACCGCTGGCGACCATCAGCGCGTCGTGGCTGCTCATCGCCGAATGGGCGGGCCAGTCCACCTTTGGGCGTGGGGTGAAGAATTTGTCCAGATTGTCGGTGTGCAGCTCAATGAGCCCCGGCAGCAGCCAGCCACCTTCGCCGTCCATCGCGTCAGGCGCGCGGCTCCGGGTTTCGGCAAACGCGCGGATGACGCCGTCCTGGATTTCAACCGAGCCATCCACGACCTCGTTTTCCAGCACCAGCCTGACGTTATTGATAATCATACGTTTGTCCCCATCGGGTGCAGTCTGTCCGCTACGCGCTCGCGCACGGCTTCATCGTGGAAGATCCCGACGATCGCCGCGCCGCGCGCTTTGGCCTGTTCGATCAGTTCCATCACCGCTGCGCTGTTTTTGCTGTCGAGCGAAGCGGTGGGTTCATCCAGGAGTAAAATCGGGTAGTCGACAATAAAGCCGCGTGCGATGTTGACCCGCTGCTGCTCGCCACCGGAAAAGGTCGATGGGGCAAGGTGCCACAGACGCTCCGGCACGTTGAGGCGTGTCAGCAGGCTGGCGGCTTTGGCGGCACAGGTGTCACGCGGGACGCCGAGATCCAGCAGTGGCTGCATCACCACGTCCAGAGCGGAGATCCGCGGGATCACCCGCAGAAACTGGCTGACCCAGCCGATCGTCGAACGGCGCACTTCAAGTACCTTACGCGCGGGTGCCTGCACCAGATCCACCCACTCGTTGTTGTGGCGAATATGAATGTGGCCTTCGTCTGGCTGATAGTTGGCGTACAGGGAGCGCAGCAGGGTGGATTTTCCACTGCCGGAGTGGCCGTGCAGCACGACGCATTCGCTGTTGCCGACTTCTAACGACGCGTTTTGCAGGACGGGCAGCCGCACGCCGTTTTGCTGGTGGAGCACAAAGGTTTTACTGACGTTTTGTACGTGGATCATGTTGGCCTCGTGATTCGTTTTGCCGGGTGGCGGCTTCGCCTTACCCGGCCTACAGGTGCGGTGTTCGTAGGCCGGGTAAGCGCAGCGCCACCCGGCAACAGCAGCCTCAATTCTGCAATACGGACGACACCAGCAGCTGGGTGTACGGATGATGGGGATCGTCGAGCACGCGGTCGGTCAGCCCACTTTCCACCACCTGACCCTGCTTCATCACCAGCAGACGGTCCGCCAGCAGGCGTGCGACGCCCAAATCGTGGGTGACAATCACCACCGCCAGGTTCAACTCCACCACCAGGCCGCGCAGCAGATCGAGCAGGCGCGCCTGAACCGAGACGTCCAGCCCGCCGGTGGGCTCATCCATAAACACCAGCTTCGGATGGGTGACCAGGTTGCGGGCGATCTGTAAACGCTGCTGCATGCCGCCGGAGAAAGTGGTGGGCAGGTCGTCGATACGCGAGGCGGGGATTTCAACCTCCTCCAGCCAGTGCTGCGCGGTGGCGCGGATGTGACCGTAGTGGCGCGCGCCGGTGGCCATCAGTCGTTCGCCGATGTTGCCTCCCGCTGAAACCTGGCGGCGCAGCCCGTCCATTGGGTGCTGATGCACTACGCCCCACTCGGTACGCAGCAGGCGACGGCGCTCGGCCTCGCTCATGCCATACAGCGACGTGCCCTCATATAAAATCTCACCGTTCTGCGGCGTCAGGCGCGCGGAGAGGGACTTGAGAAGCGTGGTTTTGCCGGAGCCGGACTCGCCGACAATCCCCAGCACTTCGCCCGGCCACAGCTCGAACGACACGTCGCTGAAGCCTTTGCCCGGCGCGTATAGGTGAGTCAGGTTATTAACCGAAAGCAGCGGTTTCATTGGCTGTTCGCCTCGCTCTGTTGGCGGCAGTAATCAGTGTCGGAGCAGACAAACATCCGTTTGCCCGAGTCGTCCAGCACCACTTCATCCAGATAGCTATGTTTCGAGCCGCAGATGGCGCATGGCTCGTCCCACTCCTGCACCGTAAAGGGGTGGTCATCAAAATCGAGACTCTCCACACGGGTGTAAGGCGGTACGGCATAGATGCGTTTTTCACGCCCGGCGCCAAAGAGCTGCAGGGCTGGCATCATGTCCATCTTCGGGTTATCGAATTTCGGGATTGGCGACGGGTCCATCACATAGCGCCCGTTGACCTTCACCGGGTAGGCGTAGGTGGTGGCGATATGGCCGAAGCGGGCGATGTCCTCGTAAAGCTTCACCTGCATCACGCCGTACTCTTCCAGCGCGTGCATGGTGCGGGTTTCGGTTTCCCGCGGCTCGATAAAGCGCAGCGGCTCCGGGATCGGCACCTGGAAAATCAGAATCTGATCTTCAGTCAGCGGGGTTTCCGGAATGCGGTGGCGGGTCTGGATCAGCGTTGCGTCTTCGGTTTTTTCAGTGGTCGCTACGCCGGTCACGCGCTTGAAGAAGTTGCGGATCGAAACGGCGTTGGTGGTGTCGTCTGCCCCCTGGTCGATGACCTTAAGCACGTCGGCTTCCCCGATCACGCTGGCGGTCAACTGAATACCGCCGGTGCCCCAGCCGTAGGGCATTGGCATCTCGCGGCCGCCGAACGGTACCTGGTAGCCCGGAATGGCAACCGCTTTGAGGATGGCGCGGCGGATCATGCGTTTGGTTTGCTCATCCAGATAGGCAAAGTTGTAGCCGCTTAAGTTAGCCATTGGCGCGCTCCCGTTGCAGACGTTTCAGCAGTTCCAGTTCGGCCTGGAAATCGACGTAGTGCGGCAGCTTGAGGTGCGAGACGAAACCGGCGGCCTCAACGTTGTCTGCATGGGCCAGCACGAACTCCTCATCCTGCGCCGGGCCGGCGATGTGCTCGCCGTAGTCCGGTGCCTGCAGGGCGCGGTCGACCAGCGCCATCGCCATGGCTTTGCGTTCGCTCAGGCCAAACACTAGCCCGTAGCCGCGGGTAAAGTGCGGGTCTTCATTCTCTGGCGCGACAAAGCCGTTAACCATTTCGCATTCGGTCATCAGCAGTTCGCCGACGTTCACCGCAAAACCCAGTTCCTCCGGCACAATTTCCACGTCGATATAGCCGCTGCGAATTTCGGCCGCAAACGGGTGGTTACGCCCATAGCCGCGCTGGGTGGAGTAGGCCAGCGCCAGCAGATAGCCTTCGTCGCCGCGCATCAGCTGCTGCAGACGCGAGGAGCGCGAGCACGGGAAAACTGGCGGCGTGCGGGTGATGTCATCTGGCGCGGTACCCGAATCTTCTTCCGCTTTCGCCAGCCCCTGGTTTGCCAGCAGGCTGAAGACGTGCGGAGACGGCTCCTGTTCGGCATCCGTGGTGCTGAGCCGTGGCGCTTCGCCGTTCGCCAGCAGGGTAAAATCCAGCAGGCGATGGGTGTAATCGTAGGTGGGGCCAAGCCGCTGGCCGCCGGGGATGTCTTTATAAACGGCAGAAATACGGCGCTCCAGGCGCATCTGCGCCGTATTCAGCGGCTCGCTGGCCGTGAAGCGGGGAACCGTGGTGCGCCAGGCGCGTAGCAGAAAGATGGCTTCGACGTTATCGCCGCTGGCCTGCTTCAGCGCCAGCGCCGCCAGCTCGCGATCGGCGACGCCGCCTTCGGTCATCACCCGGTCAACGGCCAGGTTCAGCTGCTGCTCAATCTGGGCGACGCTCAGTTCGGGCAGTTTTTCATCGCCCCGTCGTCTGTGTTCCTGCAAGGCATGGGCGGCGGCGATCGCCTTTTCGCCCCCTTTAACGGCAACGTACATCAGCACACCTCCACGTGGGTGGTCCGCGGGATGGCGAGCAGACGCTCGCCGCAGGTCAGGATCAGGTCTATGCCCAGCGGGAACGGGTGCGGGCGTTCGGTCAGCTCATGAATGATGCACTCCGGCAGCTGCGGCGCAACCATGCGTTCATCGGCGATACCTGCACCGGTCAGGCGGAGCATGCGGCCGCCGCTCAGGCTGGAGACCTGCAGAATCAGCGTGGCGCTGGTTTCCGGTGCAACGGCGCTGCCTTCGCTCAGGGCGTTGAGCTGCTCGTGGCTGATGTGTTCGTCGGCCACGGCAAAGACCGCCTGTCGCGGTTGCTCAACCAGCGGGGCACTGGTGTGAAAACGCAGATTCTGGCTGGCGATGTCATTAGATAAGGCGCCTGACAGCCACACCGGTGTGTCGTTGTCGGCAAGGGTCAGCAACACGCTGGTGGTCGCCAGATTCAGCGGCAGCCAGCCCTGTGAAAGCTGGTGCAGCGAGACAATCACCCCCGGCTCGCTCATGGCTTTCAGCAGGCGACGAAAACTTTGTTGAGCATCCTGGACGGCCAGGGTAAAAGCAGGTTGAAGCGTCATGCGTTGTCTCCGCGAACGAGCGTAAAGAAGTCGACCCGGCTGGTATTCACTTCGGTCTGACGTGCGGCAAGTCGTGCGGCGCGGTCAGCTTCCAGCGGGGCAATAAGGGTTTCCATTAACGTCTGAAAATGCGTTTGTTCCTGCAAAAGGGCGTCTATTACTGCGCAGCGCTCGGCGTGTGCTTTATCGCGTCCCAGCACGTAGCTGTAGCCCAGCGTGCCGCTGTTCAGGCGGATCGCGGCGCGGGTGAGGGGGGCGTCTCCCGCAAAAAAGCGCTGCCCGGTGCCGCCCATCCGGGCCTGGATCTGCACCAGGCCAATTTCCGGTGCGCGGATAGTGTCGTAGTCTGGCGTCAGGCTCAGGGCGTTCATGCGATCGCGCAGGGCAGCAGGCTGGCTGTGGGCCAGCACACGCATCCAGCGCTGTCGGGTGGCGGTATCGACGTGCATTCAGTGCTCCATAGTGAATTCGATCATGTCGGCACGGGTCAGGCTGACGGAATATTCCGTCGCATTGACCTCGCCGTCACGGTGGTTGAGGGTGCGCACGCAGAGCAGCGGCGCCATATTGGGGATTTCGAGCACTTTGCTCTCTTTAGCCTGCGCGCGGCGGGCGCTGATACGCGTCTGGGTGCGCTTGAGGGCGATGCCCGTGGCATCCTGCAGAAAGTCGTGCAGGGAACCGCTGTAAAAGTTTTGCAGCACTGGCCAGAGGGCGAGGTCCGCGAAGTAGTGGTCAATCTGGCATACCGCTACGCCGTTGACGCGGCGCAACGTGCGCAGGTGGATGACGTTATCGCCTTCCTGAATGCCCAGCGCGTCCGCCACATGGCTGGAGGCCGGGCGCAGGACCGAGAGCAGCTTTTCGCTGGTGGGATGGCTGCCCTGATCCAGCAGGTTCTGACTAAAGCGCGCCTGGGCATTGAGCGGATAGTCGAACGGGCGCATCAGCACCAGCACGCCCACGCCCTGACGGCGTTGTACCCAGCCGCGCTCGACCAGCTGGTCAATGGCGCGGCGCAGGGTGTGGCGATTCACTTCATAGCGATCCGCAAGCTGCTGCTCGGCGGGCAGGTAGTCTCCGCAGCGGTAGTGCGTGCGCAGTTCCACTTCGAGCTTTGCCGCAATTTCTTGCCAGCGGGTTGGGTAACTGGTCGGATGTCTGGATAAGTGCATAGAAAACAAAGCCTCGCTTCTCAGATGAAGTGCTTACGCAAACGTTGAGAGAGGAAATCCAGCAGGCTGACGGTGATGATGATGAGCACCATCAGGGCGCAGGTTTGCTGGAACTGGAAACCGCGAATCGCTTCCCACAGGGTGACGCCGATTCCGCCTGCACCGACCATGCCGACGACCGTGGCGGAGCGAACGTTGGACTCAAAGCGGTACAGCGAGTAGGAGATCAGCAGCGGCATCACCTGCGGCAGGACGCCGTAGAGGATCTCTTCGATTTTGTTGGCGCCGGTGGCGCGGATGCCTTCCACCGGGCCGGGCTCAATGGCTTCGACCGCTTCCGAGAGCAGCTTAGAGAGCACCCCGGTGGTGTGGATGAACAGCGCCATGACGCCCGCGAACGGACCCAGACCCACGGCTACCACGAACAGCATCGCAAAGACCATTTCGTTAATCGCGCGGCAGGCATCCATCAGGCGACGCATCGGCTGGTATACCCACCACGGCACGATGTTTTCCGCGCTCATCAGGCCAAACGGAATGGAGAGAATGACGGCAAGGGCGGTGCCCCAGACGGCAATTTGCAGGGTAATGGCCATTTCGCTGAGATAGTCCTGCCACTGGCTGAAGTCCGGCGGGAAGAAGTCGGCAGCAAAGGTTGCCATGTTGCCGGAATCTTTGAAGAGCAGCAGGGGATCCATTTCTGCGCCCTTCCAGGAGATAACCAGCACCGCCAGCAGGATGGCCCAGCTTATGAGCGAGAACCAGCTGCGCTTTGGCGGCGGGAGGGTGATGGTTTGCATGTTGGCTCCTTGGGTTTTAATTCCCTCTCCCTTGAGGGAGAGGGTTAGGGTGAGGGGGAAATGTGCGCGCTGATGCCCTCACCCCGACCCTCTCCCACGGGGAGAGGGGGAAAAGAAACTACTGCACCGCTTTATTTACGCTGGTCATGGCGCCGAGTGCCGCGGTCAGGCGGTCAAGGTCTTCCAGCTGGGCCTGAATGTCAGAGACTTTGCTGGTCTTCTCTTCTTTCTTGAGCCCTTTGTTGTCCTTCACGGCCTGCATCTGTTTAAACAGCGCCAGCTGGCGAATCGGGACCAGCTGAAGGTCGCTGGAGGCGCGGAACGGTGCCCAGCCCAGTTTCTCAAGAACCGCTTTCTCTTCCGGCGTTTTGCCGTAGTTCATAAAGAAGTCGTACACCTTGTCCTTGGTGCTTTCGGAGAGGTTTTTACGCCAGACGATCGGGTCGCCCGGGATCAGCGGCGATTTCCAGATCACCTTCAGTTCTTTCAGCTTGTCCGGCGCGGAGGTTTTCAGCTTGTCGAGGTTTTCGGTGTTGTTGGTGGCAACATCCACCTGCTTGTTCGCCACGGCCAGGGCGTTGGTTTCATGGCTGGCGTTGACGGTGCGTTTGAAGTCGCTGGCGGAGGCGTTGTTTTTCGCGAAGACATAGTAGCCAGGGACGAGGAAGCCGGAGGTGGAGTTCGGGTCGCCGTTACCAAAGGTCAGCTCTTTGCGTTTGGCGAGCATGTCGTTGAGGTTGTTGATCGGGCTGTCTTTGTTCACGATCAGCACGCTCCAGTAGCCCGGGGAGCCATCTGCCGCAACGGTCTGGGCAAAGACCTGGCCGTTGGCGCGGTCTACCGCTTCCATTGCGGAGAGGTTGCCATACCAGGCGATGTCGACTTTATTAAAGCGCATTCCCTGGATAATGCCCGCGTAGTCCGGGGCGAAGAAGGCATTCACTTTGATCCCCAGTTTGGTTTCCATATCTTTCAGGAACGGTTCCCACTGAGGCTTCAGGTTCTGCTGTGATTCCGTCGAAATAATGCCGAAGTTCAGCGCTTTTTCCTGCTCTTCCGCATACGCCGGGCTTAACAGGGTGCTGATGCTGAACATGCTGGTAAAGGCCAGCGCGGCAACGGCTTTGTAGTTCATTTCCATTCCTCGTTATGGGGAGTTATGCAGCCTGCGCGCGCTCTTCGACGCGGTTTACGCTGCGGTAGAGATGATCAAAACGTTCGTTATCAAACTGGTGGCTTGCGCCGTCAAAGAACACATGGCCCTGACGCAGGGCGACAATGCGCTCGCAGTAGCGCAGGGCGTAATCCACCTGATGCAGCGTTACCACCACGGTAATGCCGTCGTTCTGGTTAATGTCGCGCAGGGTTTCCATCACGATGCGGGCGGATTCCGGGTCCAGCGAGGCGATAGGTTCATCGGCCAGAATGATTTTTGCTTTCTGCATCAGGGCGCGGGCGATGGCGACGCGCTGCTGTTGTCCACCGGACAGGGTGGAGACACGCTGGTGGGCTAGGTGTGCCATACCGACGCGAGTCAACGCCTGAAGAGCTTCCTGCTTCTGGGAAGTTGAGAACCAGCGCATGCAGGTGCGCCAGAACGGTGTGCTACCGAGTGCGCCAATCAGCACGTTCTCCAGTACCGTCAGGCGATTGACCAGGTTGAACTGCTGGAAGATGTAGCCCGTCTGGGCACGGCTCTTGCGGATATCACTTGCCAGACGCCCGGCGCGCTGCACCGTGTTGCCCAGCAATTCGACGTGACTTTCCGGGGTTTTATCGCAGGTGATAAGACCGCTTAAATGGCGCAGAAGGGTGGATTTACCGGAGCCAGAAGGGCCGAGAAGCGCCACCATGTCGCCCTGCTGGACGGTCAGATCAACGGCATGCAGCGCCTTGTTGTGATTGAAGGTCTTGCTCAGTTTCTCGACGCGGATGACAGTTTGCATGTGCGGGGCCTCACGATAAATGTGGCCTCATGCTGGCGCATCAATGTGACATTTGGGTTAAGTCTGGGTTGCGGGAATTTGAAGAGTTGAGGGGAGTTTGATGACAGGCGGAGGCTGACCGCCCACCGCCAGAAAATTAGTGCTGCTGCTTAACGACGTTAATCATCCACGGTACGCCGTATTTATCGGTGACTTTACCGAAACCGTGCGCCCAGAAGGTCTCCTGCCACGCCATGTCGATATTGCCGCCAGCGGCGAGGTTGTCGAACCAGCGCTTGCCTTCTGACACATCCTGCGTGTCGAGCACCAGCGTGAACCCGGCATACTGCGCGTTGCTGCCCGGCGGCTGCCCGTCGCTCATCATGATGTCGCTGCCCGCAATGCGGACGTTAGAGTGGGCGATAGCGGAATCAGGAAACTGCATGCCGGACGGACAGCCTTCTTCACTGCTGTCGCTTTTGGGCATTTCACCGAAAGTGATTTTATAGAGGAGTTCAGCGCCGACGGCCTGCTGATAAAAGGCGGTTGCCTCTGCACAGTTGCCGGCGAAGGAGATGTAGGGACTTAACGGCATATTCTTTACCTCACGTAAGAAAAGCCCATTAAGTGTAGTTCTTTTTTTGCAGGCCGGATAAGCGTAGCACATCCGGAAAAGCGCCCGGCGGCGCTTCGGTTATCGAGCCTACAGGAGAAAAATCAGTTCTTTTTCACGAACTCAGATTTCAGTTTCATCGGACCGAAGCCGTCAATTTTGCAGTCGATATTATGATCGCCTTCAACCAGACGGATGTTCTTCACTTTGGTACCGATCTTCAGCATGGAAGAGCTGCCTTTGACTTTAAGATCTTTAACCACGGTGACGCTGTCGCCATCCGCCAGCAGGTTACCGTTCGCATCTTTTACGATCAGGGCATCTGCATCCTGTGCCGGTTCGGCATCATTCCATTCATGCGCACATTCCGGGCAGATGAACATGCCATTATCTTCATAGGTGTATTCAGAATTGCATTTCGGGCAGTGTGGGAGAGACATATCGGTATCCTCAAAAAAGTGTTAACACGCTGGAAAATGCCAGCTAAATGACGGCAGTGTGCCGAAAAAGGCGGCAAGTATAGCGCAAATCCACACGTTTGTCGGTGATATTCTGAATTTAAAAAAAAGCAAAAAATGTGTCGGGAGTGACACTTCCTGTCAGTCAGTTAAGCGATACTAACGTCATTAACACGGTGGAAAGAGAAGTCGCTAAATATATCGAATATTTTATTGTGGCAAATTGCTACGCACCTTCATTTCGGATAAGGTGAAGCAACACATTGTTATTTATCTTTGGTCTTTACTGCCATGCATTTCGTATGGTTGTGGCATAACCCGTTCTTTTTAGGTGGGTAAATAATGATGATATATCCTGAAGTTTCTTAAAAAGGGCTACGCTTTTTATCTTTTGGCTGTTAGGCCTTGAGGAGAGCTTTACACGCCATGCAAGGATAGCCATTTATTTCTGATTATCTTCAATCAGTTATATTCCGGTGAACATGTTTTCCACACGTGATCATATAAGCCTGAACATCATAATTAATACCAGTGGCTTAATAAAAGTAATAAATTTGCGTTAAGGAAAGGCTTTTATCATGCACACACAGACCATTTTTGAATTAAGCCAGGAAGCTGAGCGTTTGTTACAGCTTGCCCTGCAAAATCTTGATACCTTGAAGTCAATGCCGACAGCGATGCTGGAGAACACGACGGCCGCTATTACGGGTGAAAAGAACAACGTTCTGCCTTTGCATTTTAGTGCGCGGGGTGTCGAAGCGCAGCAGGCAATGCTGAATAATGAATTACGCAAAATAACACGTCTGGAAATGGTTCTGGCAATCGTTGGTACCATGAAAGCGGGGAAATCGACCACCATTAATGCCATTGTGGGGACCGAAGTGTTGCCTAATCGCAACCGCCCAATGACGGCACTTCCTACCCTGATTCGTCATACGCCAGGCCAGAAAGAGCCGGTACTCCATTTCTCACATGTCTCGCCTATTGATGATTTGATCCAGCTGCTGCAGAAACAACTCTGCGATTACGATCGCGGGAAGCTGGCTCAGCATCTGGAAATTGATAAAGACATGAATACGCTGCTGGAACGCATTGAAAAAGGTGAAGCCTTTGAAAAGCATCATCTTGGAGCGCAGCCAATATTTCATTGCCTGAAAAGCCTCAATGACCTGGTCAGACTCTCTCAGGCGCTGGGCGTGGCGTTTCCGTTTTCAGAATACGCGGCCATTGAACACATTCCGGTCATTGAAGTGGAGTTCGTGCATCTTGCGGGTCTGGATGCCCACCTCGGGCAACTGACGCTGCTCGATACCCCTGGGCCTAATGAGGCCGGACAGCCGCATCTGCAAAAAATGCTGAGTGAGCAATTAGCCCGCGCATCGGCGGTGCTGGCGGTAATGGATTATACCCAGCTTAAATCTATATCTGATGAAGAGGTCCGTCAGGCTATTTCGGTGGCGGGGAAATCCGTGCCTCTGTATGCCCTGGTGAATAAATTCGACCAGAAAGATCGCAATAGCGATGATGAAGAGCAGGTCCGGGCGATGATCTCCGGCACCTTAATGAAAGGCAATATTTCGCCTGGCCAGATCTACCCTGTCTCCTCCATGTGGGCGTATCTGGCGAACCGTGCTCGCTACGAGATGAATACCCACGGACAACTGCCGGATCATCAGGAGCAACCCTGGGTGCAGGATTTTGCCGAAGCCGCCCTCGGTCGCCGCTGGCGTACGGCGGACCTGGATGATATTGGCCATATCCGTCACGCCGCCGATTTGCTCTGGGAAGATTCGCTGTTTGAACAACCGATACGCAAACTGATTTACGCCGCCTATGCTAATGCCTCGTTATTTGCGTTGCGCTCGGCGTCCCATAAGCTGCTCAACTACGCACAAAATGCCCGGGAATATCTCGACTTCCGCTATCAGGGGCTGACGGTCGCCTTTGACGCGCTGGAACTGAATATTACGCGTCTTGAAGAGGACATGGCGATGATGCAGACGCGCCAGCGGGTGGTGAGCGATGAGGTGAAACATGAAGTTGAGCAGGCGCTGAATGCCACTGCGGACTTTATGGGAGCCCAAAAAACAGCGCTTCACCAGGCGATTGGTCACGTGTTTAGCGCTCGCAATATCCTTGATTTAGCCGGTAACGATCGGTTGAATCCTCGCGGTGACGAGCCGCAAGAACTACAGCAGCTGGTTCTGGATGACGAGGGGCAGGCACAGATTGCCCTGAGTAAAATCCGCTCCTCCTGCGAGCTTATCATGCTGGATGCGCAGACAAAGATCTGCCGGGAGCTGGCGTTACGCTTCGATCAGCTGGAGTCTACGCTGGCGCGCTCCCTGAATGACGCCATGCGTCCCATCGAAACGCGTATTAAAGAGCATCTGAGCCATGCCGGCTTTCGGGCGCGGATTAGCTTCCCGGCTTTTCAGGCTAACCAGCTTAACGTCAATACGCAGGCGCTGTTTAACGATGCCATCGCGCAGGACAACCGCCCTGCAGGACAGCCATCGGGCGCGGGCAGCATGCGTGAGACTGTCTCTCGCTGGCTGAATAATCCGGGCTGGGGCTGGGATGAATATGTGGCGACCCGCACGCGCTATGTTATCGACATTGCGCAGCTACATGACAAATTTAAGCAACATATTGATCAGTTTTGTGAATATATACGTAAAGCTTTGTCCGCCCAGGTCGATGTCTCTGTTACGGCAGGAATGGCGACGTTCTTTGCAGAATTTTCGTTATACCTGACCGGGTTACAGGAAAGCTTGCGTGATAGCCTCGCAGTGCGTCAACAAAATGAGCATTCGACCCGAGCGCTCAGCCAGCTGTTGAAGCAAAGTATCACTACTGCGACGTGGATACAGGAAGATACCCGACTGTTACGCGATGATATTCAAACTCTATTCGCGGCAGAGCAACCATGACAACACAGCTACTGGACGGTCCCGGGCGGACGCTGGAGTGTATTCATCCTAAATTTATGGTCGATCTAGTGCAGGGCGTGGACGTTGCGCGTCATCCTCATCTGGGGCCGCAGCAGCTGCAGTTTCGTGAGCGCTTGACTCAGGAGATCATGACGCACACCCGGTTACGCCCCTGGGCGATGGCCGGAATGCTGAATGAGAATGCTGCCCTGCGCCTCGGTCTGGCTGAAAAACTCGCCGGGATGCTTGACCCTGGCCATCTTGCGCTGACGCTGATGGCGGATAAATTGAATACACTTCGTCAGCAGGCTCACTTAAGGGCTCAGCCCTCTCCGGGCCTGCCTGAACAGTACGCTGAGCTCTCATCGCATTTTACCCAACGTGCCGTTTATAAAGAAAAGGCGCTAACTCAGCGTGGACTGACCGTCCAGGCGGGTGAGCACAGCGAGCAAATTTTCACTCGCTGGCGAGCCGGTCATTATGATGGCTGGTCGCTGGCCGGGCGTTGTTTCATTGTCCTGGAAGAGTTGCGCTGGGGGGCCTTCGGCGATGCTTGCCGTCTGGCGAAGGACGATGTATCGGCCATGCTCAAGGATAATTTACGCAGTATGGCTGCCAATTATCTTGCTCAGGGTATCAATGCGTCTCCTGCAACGCGCCATTTCTATCATCAGTGGCTGACCACACCCGCTTCGGCGGGTTTAATCGATCATAAAGACATGCTGGGCTGGCTGGGTGACTGGTGTCAGGCGGATAAACACCCGGTGAGCTGGTCAGTTACGCAAAACTGGCAGACCGTTGCGCTGGGTATGCCGAGGCTGTGTTCGGCAAAACGTCTGGTGGAGGCGATGGTGGAGGAGATTTTTGGTTGAACCCCTCACCCCTCACTCTGGCCCTCTCCCCAGAGGAGAGAGGGGATGGTTTGGTGCGGTTTGTTAATGTTGAAGCTCTGCTGCCTTCCTTTCTACATCTTTCTCTTGCACGTTTCCGTAGCGTTTCGCGTACAGTGCCGTGATGATCGGCACCAGAATCGCGGTAACAATCACGCTGGCAGCCACCAGTGCCGTTGCAGAAGCGGCTACCGGTTCGAAGGCCGGATTAATCTGAGCAATAATCACCGGGTTTGCGACCGCAGCACCTGCGGCTGAAGAGGCGGCGACACCCGCCGTGCCGTTTCCGCCGCCAATCACGCGGTCGGCAATAATCAACGGAATACCTGTGATGATGATGACCGCAACCCCCAGCACAATACCCAGCAGGCCCGTATCAAGGATCACGTTCAGGTTGATGGTGTTGCCCAGCGCAAAACCAAAGAACGGGATGAGTACGGGTGTGGCTTTGCTGAAGAAATCGCGCAGATCGTGATCCAGATTCCCGAGGGCGAAACCGATCAGGAAGGGCAGGATCGCGCCAACAAAGTGGTGAGGCTCAAAAGAGGCCAGGCCAGCAGAACCCAGGATCAGCATCGTCATGAGCGGGCCGGACTCCAGAGACATCAGAACAAATGCCCCGGATTCTTCTTTCGTTCCGTACTGGTTCATCAGGCTGGCATACAACCCGCCGTTAGTCATATCCATCGCCGAGACAATTGCCAGGACCGATAAACCCGCGAAGAAACCGGTCTGAATTCCATTCTCCGGAATGAACATCGCGCATATCATGGCGACAACCCAGGCCACCGCTATTTTGGTTATGACCAGCGTGCCGGATTTGCGTAATACGGTGCCTGTTGCACGTAAATTAATGGATGCACCGATACAAAAGAACCAGACTGCCAGGATGGGGACGGTGCCTGTAATCATCCCTTTTGTGAAACCGCCAAAATAAGCCCCGGTTTCAGGCGCTAAGGTATTCAGAATAGCACCGAGTACCAGGGGGACCAGCATCATACCACCAGGAATACGTTCTATCGTGGCTTTAATCTTCATATACAACCCTCACAATGTTACCCCTCGTAGCGAGCGGCGGGCGCGAATAAAAAATCAATAAATTCAAAATGATGAAGGGTTTTCTTGATGACTTGTATTCGATAACCCCGCAACAAAATTCAGTAAGCGCTCTGGTTTTCTCTTGTCAGAAAACACTCATCGCTATGTTTCGGGAATTATCATGCGATCACTGGAATAATGATTCAATTAAAATAAAACAGTGTTTTAGTTATCTGTGTCACATATTGATTGTAAACTTTACGCCGCGTTCTGGCTGGATGGGGTTTATGTAAATCTCTTGTAAAAAAGCGGCTTTTTATGGCGTGATAAAAAGAAAATGGGACAACATGAAAATGTTTCTCTGGGATGGGTTGAGAAAGTGCTTATTTGCGGAAATTGACAAAGACTGTCTTCACTTTACGCAGCATAAATATATGTGTGAAGTTGATCACAAATATAAACGCTGGTAGGGTAAAAAGGTCATTAACTGCCCTGGCAGGCGTCAACAGGTTCGGTTGTATCGACGATAAACGTCAATGTAAGTAAACCTGCTACGCTTGAATAAGGCGATTCGCATGGAGCGGATCCCAAGGTTCACAGTACCCACACTGGATTGTGAAACAGACAGGGCCGAGTCAACGAGGATAGCTATGCTGAGAAGGAAAAAGATTAAACCCATCACGCTTCGCGACGTCACTATTATTGACGACGCAAAATTGCGTAAGGCCATCACTGCAGCCTCGCTCGGTAATGCGATGGAATGGTTCGATTTTGGTGTCTATGGCTTTGTGGCCTACGCGTTAGGTAAAGTGTTTTTCCCAGGGGCTGATCCCAGCCTGCAGATGATTGCCGCACTGGGGACGTTCTCCGTTCCTTTCCTTATTCGCCCGCTGGGTGGTCTGTTCTTCGGTATGCTCGGTGATAAATACGGTCGCCAGAAGATCCTTGCCATCACCATTGTCATCATGTCGATAAGTACCTTCTGTATCGGCCTGATTCCGTCCTATGCCACGATCGGCATCTGGGCACCGATTCTGCTGCTGCTCTGTAAGATGGCGCAGGGTTTCTCCGTCGGTGGGGAATATACCGGTGCCTCGATCTTCGTCGCGGAGTATTCCCCGGACCGTAAGCGCGGTTTTATGGGGAGCTGGCTGGACTTCGGCTCGATTGCCGGGTTCGTGATGGGTGCGGGTGTCGTGGTGCTGATTTCAACCGTCGTCGGTGAAGAGAACTTCCTCGACTGGGGCTGGCGTATCCCATTCTTCCTCGCGCTGCCGCTGGGGATCATCGGTCTGTATCTGCGTCATGCGCTGGAAGAGACACCGGCGTTCCAGCAGCACGTTGAGAAACTGGAGCAGGGTGACCGCGAAGGGCTGCAGGATGGTCCGAAGGTATCGTTCAAAGAGATTGCCACTAAGCACTGGCGCAGCCTGCTGGTCTGTATTGGTCTGGTGATTTCGACCAATGTAACCTACTACATGCTGCTGACCTACATGCCGAGTTATCTGTCGCATAACCTGCATTACTCGGAAGATCACGGTGTGCTGATTATTATCGCCATCATGGTGGGTATGCTGTTCGTGCAGCCGATTATGGGTCTGCTGAGTGACCGCTTTGGCCGTCGACCGTTCATTATTCTGGGAAGCGTGGCGCTGTTTGCCCTGGCAATCCCGGCCTTTATTCTGATCAACAGTAACGTGCTGGGGCTGATTTTTGCGGGTCTGCTGATGCTGGCTGTGATCCTGAACTGCTTCATCGGGGTGATGGCCTCAACGTTGCCTGCGATGTTCCCGACGCACATTCGTTACAGTGCGCTGGCGGCAGCCTTTAACATCTCGGTACTGATTGCCGGTCTGACCCCGACGCTTGCCGCCTCGCTGGTGGAAAGCACGCAGAATCTGATGATGCCTGCTTATTACCTGATGGTGATCGCGGTGATTGGCTTGATTACCGGCATTACGATGAAGGAGACGGCGAACCGTCCACTGAAAGGGGCGACGCCTGCGGCATCGGATATTCAGGAAGCGAAAGAGATCCTGCGTGAGCACTACGATAATGTAGAGCAGAAGATTGAAGACATTGACGCAGAGATTGAAGAACTGCAGAAAAAACGCTCCCGACTGGTGGATCAGCATCCACGCATCAACGAGTAATAAAGAAACCCGCCAACGGCGGGTTTTCTTTTATTAGCATCCGGCAGCGATGTAGTCGCCATTGGCGCTGATGGGGATGACCGTCAGGAAGAGAACGGTCGCGAACAGGATCAGAACTATCCCGCCGGCTATTTTGACGGCTGGCACCAGCCATCTTAACGTGCTATTTCCCCCGAAGCAGGCCACCGTGCGTTCACGGGCATAACGTACCGCCAGCGAGAGTCCCATAATCGAGAGTGCCGTTCCCAGGGACATTGTCATGACGGCAGCCATCCCCCAGGTGACAATGCCCAGCGCATTTGAAAACATCAGAATCATGATTGCCCCACTGCACGGGCGTGCGCCAATCGCCAGAATCACCCCCAGGCGAGTTTTCCAGTCTCCCTGCGTCAGGTCGGCACCCACGCCGTGATGGCCGCAGCCACAGTATTCATTGTGCTGATGGAGGGGACTGATGGCTGAGATCGTCATTCTGCGCGGACGCAGGCTCTTTAATGCCTGATAAATGACGAACGCGCCGAATACACCAATCAGCACTGCGCTTATCTTCTCCACATACCAGCGGCTGGTACTAATATCCCCTGAGGCGAGGTTAAACCCCACCGCCAGAATAAAGACAAACAGAATGGCGCTCACGCCCTGCATCAGGCTGCCAAGGAAAGGAACGACCCGGGCAGCCCGCTCGCTTTCCTTATTAGTGGTCAGATAGGTCGTCACAATGAATTTCCCGTGCCCCGGCCCGATGGCGTGCAGCACGCCATAAAGGAAGGCGCCTGTTAAGAGCCATAGTCCGCCGCTGTACTGGTGGTTATTCAGCTGCAGCAGATACATCACCAGATAACGGTGCAGGGTAATTTGAGTGGCAAGACACCACTGGATAAAGGCGCTCCAGTGCGTATGCAGGGTAAAACTGGCAAACAGAATAGCCAGCAGCATCACCCCTGCGGTAGGGAGACGCCAGTCGCGGGCGAGGCGTTGTGTGTTCATGAGGGAGTGCTCTGCCAGGAAGAATATTTGCCGCTAGTATAGTTGATCTTCCTTTTCAGTTCGCAGGATCGCATCGGGATCCTGATGATGCTGTGGATAAGTCTGTGTGTAAAAGGGTATAAGGCGGGGTTTTGCTGTGGAATGCAGCAGTCAGTCATTTTTCTGTCATTTAGCGGTTGCGGCCTGCGGAGAACTCCCTATAATGCGCCTCCATCGACACGGCAGATGTGAATCACTTCACAGATAAGCCGGTCGGTTGAAGAGAAAAAATCCTGAAATAACGGGTTGACTCTGAAAGAGGAAAGCGTAATATACGCCA